>JAUZOH010000368.1 GCA_030706565.1 Bacteroidota bacterium
AATGTACCTTCCACAACCCAGTCGTGGGGCAGGTTTACCTCCTTCCAATCCGCCGGGAGGATTTTTTTGTAACTATCCGGGTTAGTGTAGTCGATAACAGTATCTTTCTTCGCTATTAAGCCCGCATTAGTATCAGTTATACCACCCTGGCAACCCGCCTTTACTTGTAATTTCATGGCAATATTACCCTTATGGAACTGCCAGTTGAAATCGAAGTTTTCCCTTGATCTGGCAGTTGCATTAGGTTGCTCATGACTTTGGGCATTTATGTTCATGAAGGAAAATAATACAAGTACACTAAAAAACAGTTTCTGTTCATAAACCAATGATATAAAAATTTTATAACTCATAATCTATCTGAATATTCCAGCACAAAACCGTACTGATAAGTCCTGTTGCCGGGATTGGTATATTTATCCATCGTTTTAGCGCCCCAGGAATCATCGCCGCCAACACCGTGAATATTCAAATCGATATTCAGGTTGATGAAATCGCGCTTAGGCAACTGGTAGTCGTGCCGTGAGTTCTCCAAATCCTCCTCAGTGTAAGGCCATGCCCTGAAACAAAGGGGTTGCAGGCCTGTCACTTTTATGACAGCATTGTTTTGCGAACTCATTGCAAACCAACGCACATCACAGCGGTTGGCATTATCCTGCGGTGCGGCATAATGCGTTATGAAATTCTCAAGTTCAGATTGATATAATCCGACAAAAGAAGCTGTTTTTCTGTCGGGGTAATTTTCATAAGGGCCGCGGCCGTACCAGCCAACGATGTTATAATTCTCCGGAATACGCATTCTCATTCCAAATTTCGGTATCAGCGGAATGGTATCGCACAAAGGCTGATAGGCTGCTTCAACCTGCAATTGTCCCAACCCATTCAATTGATAATTCAGCGTATAATTTGCCCCAATAGTTGGCAAATTCATTTCAAATTTCACAGATACTGAGTTATCTTGCTTTGATACTTCCACTTTTTTTACCAGTCTGTTTTCTGCTGCATACTTCCACTTTCCCAATTCATTCACATATCCGCTATGCTTTTGGTTATCGTTGGGCGTTTTCCAGAAATAAGGTTCCAATTGGCCTTTGAGCAGCTCTTGCTGATTGACTTTCCAGCTTGTTAGCGAACCTTCTTTCTTATCCAGTGTAAAAGTCATGGTTCCTGTTTTAAGTTGAATTTGAGAGGCAGTTTCAGTCACGTTAACCGTATTCCCGGCAGGAATGATTCTTTTCCACGTAAAAGGCTTCACCACAAACTGCTCACGGGCTATGCAATAACCTGTTTCAGCCCAAAGAGTTGCAGTCTTGAGTCTGGCGTATATATTCAGGCAGATTTCGGAGGAAATTGTGTCTGCCAATTGAGGAACCGGAAGCTCAATGATGGAAGATGTTCCCGGCAGTATATTGTCGCAACTAAACTTCCCTTTTTGAAATGATTTCCCATTCATTGTGTATTCGTATTCAAAATCGAAGTTTTCTAATGAAAGAAAATCAAAATGATTGGTAACCCGGATGCTTATATTCTTATCATTTACAAGATGAAATGCAACCGGTTGATAAACTTTCTGAACTTCAAAATAATGAGGATATGGTTTTCTGTTGGATGAAACTAACCCTTTGATACAGAAATTTCCATCGTTAGGCTTATCACCAAAATCACCACCATAAGCCCAAAATTCATTATCCTTCAACTGATAATCGTCGGGGTGTTCGGTGAGTTTAAGCGATGAACCGTCTTTTTTCTTCGCCAGCCCCTGGTCTACCCATTCCCAAATAGCCGCCCCGGTAAGACTCGTATCGGCGTATATCACATTCCAATACTCTTGCAGGTTTCCGCCCGAATTGCCCATCACGTGCAAATATTCACGCATGAATACCGGTTTATCTTTTATCTTTTCGCCCAATTTTTTTAAATCAGCAGGGTGCAGATAACCTTCGTCATAAATAGCTGATATTTCGCGATATGTGTCGGAATATACAGGTCGACTGTTATCTAATTTCTTAATGGTATCCGCCATTGCTTCAAGGCACTGTCCGCGTCCGCCTTCATTTCCCAACGACCAGAAAATTACACAGGCATGGTTTTTATCCCGCTCTACCAGTGAGACAGCCCGTTCAATATGCGATTTTTTCCACGCCGGATTATCGCCAAGCTCCTTATTCCCAATTCCATATCCATGAGACTCCTGATTGGCTTCGTCCATCACGTAAAAACCGTATTTGTCGCAGAGTTCATAAAACATGGGATCGTCCGGATAATGACAGGTGCGAATCATGTTGATATTGGCCTGCTTCATTAGCTCCAGATCGCGAATCATCGTTTCCCGACTCACGTGTTTTCCCGTCCGTGGATGCTGCTCGTGACGATTCACTCCTTTGAGCTTGACCGCTTTGCCATTGACATAAAACACATCGCCACGAACCTCAATTTTACGAACACCAAAATAGCATTCTGCCTTATCAACGATCTCCTTCTTATTGTTTTTGAGCTTTATAATGAGACAATATAAATCCGGTGTTTCGGCTGACCAAAGCCTTGGTTGCTTCATCAAGGATTTCAATTCGAGTATGGCTTGCCCTGACTTTTGAACCAAGGGAACTTTCTTGGTAAACGAGAGGTCTACCCTATCACCTTGCGCAGAAAAGCCGGAAACTTCTGCTTCGGCATACAGCCCGGAGGCATTTTGAGTTGATCGGTTATCAATGTTGAGTCGGATAGCAATATTGGCATTTTCATGAGCATTATCCGGCACCGCTTTCACAAAAAAGTCGCTGATAAAGGTCTTCTGGCGGGCAATTAAATCCACATCTCTGAAGATTCCACCCAACCTCCACATATCCTGATCTTCGAGATAGCTGCCATCGCAATATTTATACACTTCAACCGCCAATTTATTTTCTCCTTTGTGAATATAAGAAGTAATGTCAAACTCCGCAGGCGACATGGAGTTTTCGCTATAACCGACTTTTTGTCCGTTCACCCAAACATAAAATGCCGATTGTACGCCGCCAAAATTCAGAAATATCTGTTTATCAATCCAGTTCTCCGGAATTTTAAAGGTTGTAAAATAACTGCCTACAGGATTCCTTTCTTTATAAGTTGTGAAGTTTTTTTCGGGCTCGCTGGTTACTCTTGGAAGATCTTTTTTAAAAGGATAAGCAATATTAGTATAAATTGGCGTTCCAAATCCCTGAAGTTCCCAATTGCCGGGTACCAGGATATTGTCCCATTTTTCAGTGGAATAACCCTCGGCATAAAATTCCAGGGGTCGCGTTTGCGGATCGGGCGACCACTTGAATTTCCAAATACCATTAAGCGACCGGATCATTGGATTGTTCGCTTTTTCTTCAGCCAGAAAAGTAAAAGCGTGGGGCTTTTCCTTATTTATGCCATTAATATTTGGGTTTTCCCAATCGTTGATAACCTGAGCTTCAGCCTTAAAGGCTGATAATAAGATTGTAAGGACAATTAAATAGACTCTCATTCTTTGTTTTTTAGAGTAATACAACAAATACCATTTTTAATTTTTAAAATCATGCATATATTTTAATTAAATAAAACAGAGCATTATAGCTTAACACAACTGAGCTAAAGAAATTTTAAATACTACTGCAATATTATTTGGAATGCTATTCGGCTTCCGGATTACCAACGATTCGGGATTGATTTTCCATGAAAGCTTTTCTTTGCTGCCAAGCAGTTCTATTTTTTTGATTTTTTGCG
>JAUZOH010000369.1 GCA_030706565.1 Bacteroidota bacterium
GGCGGTAATCACCTGATACACATGATCAGGAGAAACCTGGATGTAAATTTATTGCTATTCAACAATCAGATTTATGCGCTGACCAAAGGCCAGTATTCCCCTACCACCCCCATGGGACAAATTACGAAAACCTCCCCTCAGGGGACTATCGAACATCCCTTTAACGCCGGAGAGCTTGTTATGGGAGCCCAGGGTACTTTCTTTGCAAGGGTTGTAGATACTAATCCTCAAATGATGACAGAGGCCATGTTTGAGGCCGCCAAGCATGATGGCACCAGCATCATTGAGCTACTGCAGAATTGCGTTATTTTTAACGATAAAGCTCATACATTCCTTACTTCCAAAGAAGGCAGGGAAGAACATCAGCTATATCTGAAAAATGGAGAGCCCATGCTTTTCGGAGCCAATAAAGATAAAGGGATCAGATTGAAAGGCACTAAACTGGAAGTCGTAAAGATCGGAGTAAATGGGATTACAATGCAAGACATACTGGTTCACGATGCTTATGAACAGGATCCCGGAATTCACCTGATGCTTGCAAAAATGGCACCCCCTCATTTCCCGGTAGCTCTGGGTGTAATCCGCTCGGCCATGTACCCGACTTTTGATGATCTGGTACAGGATCAGATTGATTATGCAAAGCATACCTCCCCGATCAAGTGTGTGGACGACCTGCTCAACAGTGGAGAAGTAATTGATATAAAATAGCTTTATTGAAGATAGACGAGAAAACGGCCTTTGCCCTCGAAAAATACACCTGTATAACCTCCAAATCCGGAACTTTGTAACCGGACGGAGGCACCAAGGTGGTTTTTTATTAAAACATGCTTGGAAAGGTTTTTAAATATCAAAATGTTTTGGCCAAAGGTCGTAATCTTATATTCAATTAAGTTGTTTTGACTTGAAACATTGTCCAGCTGAATTGTAGAAGCCACGAGAACCGGTGCAATCCGGTTAATGCTTCCCATTTCAATGCTTAAAGTATTATTTCCCCTGAGTAACTTATCTTCAGGGATCTGGTAAGTATATTCAAGAGGCAAATGATTAAAAATCAGGGTGGTTATTTTACCTGCACCTTGAAACTGGAAATTGATGGTTGCGTTTTTATAAACGTAACCATTTATTTTTTCGAGATATTTGGTTGCCCTGACTGCTATTCCGAAGGGCATACGCCGGAGGCCAAAATTGGTCACTGTTGCCAGCCAGGATGCAATGGAAGCCCCATACGGCCGGTCATCATAAAAAAGATTGCCATCTTCGATGTCTGCAGTTTCAACAATGGTGTTGGGCATTTTCAGATATTTCCCGGCACGTACACATTGAGGCACAAGATAATTTAAAGCTTTCATTAATGAATCCTCATCACAGAACTCTGTATCCATGCTCCGCAAAACAGACAAATAGCTAACCAGGGAATATCCCCGGGGATGCATATATAAATCAGAAAAAAGTTGACTGATGGCATTTTTTTGTTGTACATAATTTCGGGGAAATATAAAAGGCAGGGAAAGTGCCAGTAGGTATTCATTCTGATCGGGGCCATAAGCCTCGGCCATAATAACCTTTTTCTTTGTGTTGATCAATTTTCCAAAAGAAGGCAAAACAGAGGATCCCCAGAAAGAACGAATGTGTTTTTCCAGTTCCAGTGCTTTTTTGAAATAATATTGAGCCCTTTCCCCCTGTTCCATAGCCGCCAGCATCAAATAGGATGAACAGGAAAGCGTATTGATGTATATATCATAAGATCGGATGATGGTATCATTTTTATAAAGAGAAGGAAATTCGTTCAACGGATTTCCCAGGGTTCCGTTCCAACGGCTGTCATGACTATTGGTTAAAGGCATATCCCCAAAATAATAACGTCCAAATAACTTTTGGCTTTTATCAAAACAATAACGTTCCAGCCAGTTCATGGCTTCTTCCAAAACCTTCAGATTTTCATGGGAGACATATCCTTCCTTTCCGGTTTGTGTCCAACAGTTAAAAACAGACCAGATGGCCCAAAAAGCTCCAGCCTCATCCCACCGGGTAATTGTACCCGACATGGTTTGCCCGTAAAATAAGCCTTTGGGATATTCATGGCTATAATTTGGATTTTTTAGGATCAAAGAGGTAAAATCTTCCAGCATATAAGGATTGCCGCTAAAAGCATTAAAGACACCGGAGATGCTTCCACTGCCATAATAAAGCATATAGTTGTTGGATTTTAAGGAAGTCCTCATCGCCCCGGAAGCATCCTGCATGGAAAGAAGTGACCTACGGTTTACCTTCAGCAATTGTTGCATGCGTTCATTTCCCTTTAGCTGGAAACTCCCGTTTTGCAAGGCAGCATTGATTTTTTCTTCATTTTTTTTGAGCAGGACTTCTTTCCCTTCCCGGATTAACTTTCTGGTCATTAATGCCACCTCATCTTTTGAAAGTTCTCCCGAGATGCAGATTAATTGTCCGGGAGCCAGGACAGCCCGTGCAAATATGCTTCTTCCCTCTTCCGTTGAAGTCTGATGCGAAAACGAGCCCTTACCCTCACCCAGGGCGGCGACAAAACTAAAATTCTTTCCCCTGTCGGGGTGGTCAACCCAAAAATATTTCTCCGATTGCTCCATAGCCTTATCAACTTTGTCGCTTTTAAAATCGACACTATCCGGTTTGTCCAGCCATATCATCACGGCAGGTTTGTCGAAAAGAGAAGCAATATGAAGGCGCTGATTTTTAAAGACCAACACACTATGAAAGGGGTCATAGTCGCAACGGATAAAGTCTTCAAGTTTCAGATCAGGAAAAGAAATCAAATCAAATATTTTGGTATGGTCATCGGCATTGGAGAAGTTGCGGTCCTGATAATCAGAAGATTTGCCCGCCTGGGGAGAAATCCAAAGTTCAAGCCTCTGAAGGTCCACGTTGTATTCTATCCTGATGCCCATCCGGTTATGCATCAGTATTAAAGTTTCCGGCTCACTGTTATTCGACTTGTATATTTCAGAATAATACCTGACATTTTTTCCCCTCTGCTTTTTAGGAGAGCAGGAGTTCAGCAGGGAGAGAGCGAGAAAGAGGAGAATATAGGTTCGAAAAATTTTCATAGCAGGATTTTTCTTATATCAGCTCACACAAGTTTCAAATTTATTAATAAATTTCGAACTCCTTATATAAAGTATCAAACAATATGCTATTTTAATAACAATTTTATTTAAACCGGGTAAAGCAAGATGAAAAAGGCGATCAATTTATTATTCATGCTGTTATTGTTTCCTTTTGCAGAAGCACAGGAAATGTATACAGAGAAATATATTCCGGAGGGAAAGGATTTGGAAAGCCTCAAGTTTGAAAGCAAAATACTCAAAGGAACAGAAAAATATTCAATATACCTGCCGCCCGATTATCAGATTTCCAACCGCAGATACCCCGTGGTTTATCTTTTACATGGACTGTCAGATAATGAAATGGGCTGGATTCAATTTGGGGAAGTAAATACAATTGCCGACAAAGCCATTGCAGAGCGGGAAATTCCTCCGGTGATCATTGTAATGCCCGATGGCGGCGTAACCTGGTACATCAATGACAGCCAGAACCAGTATCGCTGGAACGATATGTTCACCCGGGAATTTATTCCATACATTGACGCCACCTACCGGACAAGGCCGGCAAAAGAATTCCGCGCCATAGCCGGACTTTCGATGGGCGGATACGGGGCACTTATAAATGCTTTAC
>JAUZOH010000370.1 GCA_030706565.1 Bacteroidota bacterium
GGGAAATCCAAGATATTTGGTTTTTTCTTTAAAGAAAGATATTTAAAGTTGTTTCAGCTTTAATTATTTCAACACAAATGAATAATGAACACCGCTGCCGGTATAGTGCTCTTTCGTGGGCCGGTTCATTTTAGGTACTTTGTGTATCCGAACATGATAGCGCATCGAATCAGGCAACACACCATATGCCAACCGGCAGGGGGTATGGTAAAATTGAAAATTAATTCTTTTTTGAGATGAAACGAACATGTCTGCGGATAAAGCACAAAACACAAATAAAAACAGCAAATATGGAGTTCCATACGACATCTTAAAATCAATTATTTACGTATGAAAAATATATTGTTATATTTTTTACTTTTTATTTCAGCACATGGTTTTTCCCAACAGGAAACATCATTATCTATATCTGAACCGGAGAAAGTTGGTTTATCAAAGGTGGGTCTAACCAGGATAGACTCCCTTATGCAAAGATATGTTAACGAGAAGAAACTTCCCGGAATGGTCACCATGATTGCCCGTAAGGGAAATGTGGTTAGTTTTCAAAAATATGGATATATGAATGAAGGCAAACCGATGCAATTAGATGCTATTTTCAGGATTGCTTCGATGACAAAGCCTGTTACAAGCGTTGCTATCATGATTTTATATGATGAAGGACGTTTACAGTTGGATGATCCTGTTTCTAAATATATACGGGAATTTAAAGATCTAAAAGTGCTTTCATCCAAGGATATTCATGGATTACACTTAGAGAAACCTTACAAGCAAATGACTATCAAAAATCTTTTAACCCATACCTCGGGCCTGGGTAGCGGAGCAGAAAATTCTTATACGGATTCTTTGTACAGGGTTGCGAATATTAATGAAGGTACCTTAAAAGAAGAAATTCAGAAATTATCCAAAATTCCTCTTCAATTTCAACCCGGAACAAGATGGCAATACGGATTATCAACCGATGTATTGGGGTACATTGTAGAAATAATATCCGGTAAACCATTAGATGTGTTTTTTAAAGAACGAATTTTCAACCCATTGAAAATGACAGATACCGGTTATTCGGTCCCCAAAGACAAACTCGATCGGGTCTCTGCAGTTTACGGACTAAGCGATAAAGGGATTAAAGTCTTAAATATCCCCGAAATCAATAATGTGTCGGCAACGGTAAAAAGCTTGCGGGGTAATGGAGGGCTTCTTTCTACAGCCAGAGATTATATGATTTTTTCACAAATGCTTCTAAATAAAGGCAAATATAAAGAAACAAGAATTTTAAAGAGAAAAACCGTTGATCTTATGACATCAAATCAACTTACAGATGAACTTATGCCTGATGATGATTTTTTAGGCAGATTAATGTCAGGAATGGGTTTTGGATTAGGTTTTGCCGTGTTGAAAGATGTTAGTCAAACCAATAACATTGGCTCTGTGGGCTCATATTGGTGGACTGGTACTCCAAATACTTATTTTTATATCGACCCGAAAGAAGAGTTGATATTGGTTTTTATGACACAATTTGTTCCAAACTTTTACTATCCGGTTTGCAAAGAATTCAGAGAATTTGCGTATCATTCAATAATTCAATGATTTTATAACTATATAAAACTGATTATAGTTATAAAATGAAAAAATCAATAATTTCAATCTCAGTTTTAGTTTTATTTGCATTTAATGCGACGGGACAAAGGCAGCAGAAAAATAAACTTTTGTCCAATTCAATCCGTCACTTTGCCAATGCGCTTTCCGTTGTGTGCAATATAGAACCTATTGAAGCATAAATGTATTAGAAAATGAAATTAGAAACAAAACGATTAATAATCAGACCGATAATTCCTGAGGATAAAATTGGAATATTTGAATACCGTTGTGATAAAGAGACCAATAAATATCAAGGTTGGATTCCCGAATCGCTTGATGATGTAGAAATCTTTATTGGAAAAATTTCAAAACAAATTAATGAACCTGAAACTTGGTTTCAATTTGTCATCATTGAAAAAGAGTCACAAAAGATTATTGGGGATTTAGGGATACACTTTTTGGACAGGGAGAACAGGCAAGCAGAAATAGGATGTACCTTAAATAAGAGGTTTCAAAATAAAGGTTATGCAACAGAATCTTTAAAAAGAGTGATTGACTATTTATTTAATGATTTGACTAAGCATCGGATTATTGCATCAATCGACCCGGGAAATAAAAACTCTATCCGACTTGTTGAACGGATTGGATTTAGAAAAGAAGCTCATTTTGTTGAGAGTTTATTGATAAAGGGTAAGTGGGTTGATGACCTGATTTACGCAATACTTGAAAAAGACTGGGAAAAATTAAATTTATAACAACTAAAAAATAAAAACAGCGCCAAAAAATGGTATAGTACATCCGGGGTTTAGTGGTTTTCGAGCGTTTTTAGCTTGTAAAAGAGGTAAAAAGACTTGCTGATCAAAACCGGTATGAGAAAGTGTATGTTTGTACAGTAGATATACTTCTGAAATTGAATTACTTAACAAATAAATAATATGAAGACTGGAGATTTTGACGGGTTGATTATCTTGAAAAAGTGTGTACTGCAAATTTGAGCAAGCTTGCTTTGATAAATAAGTCGATTAGGAAATATTCGATTGAATTGGGTTTGAAAAGCTCTTGGACTGGATACAATCAATATGGCAAAATGAAAAATCGCCGGTTAAGATTTAGTAAATCCGGTAACAAAACAATTAAGGACAGATATGCAACACATTATCTGGATAAAAATAGAATGATTGAATTGAAATAAGGTCAATCGAACTGTATAAATCTTTCATATTGTTATGGCTTAATAAGACAAAGGCATAAAATGTTGTCCTAAAGTGCAACATTTTATACCTTTGAACTTTGAATAAGAAACAGAAATATCTTACTATTATTTTTTATAAGGATTATTTTCAGGAGTTCTTTCTAAAGCAACGAGATAAGTTTAAAGATAAGATTTTTTGGACTTTTGACTTAATAGAAGAACTTCAAAGAATACCGGAGACTTATCTTAAGCATATTGAAAATACGGATGGGCTTTTTGAAATTCGAGTGCAATTTGGTAGTGACATTTCTCGGATATTCTGTTTTTTCGATCAAGGAAAATTGGTGGTTTTAGCAAGTGGATTTCAAAAGAAAACGCAAAGAACTCCAAAACAAGAAATTGAAAAGGCTCTAAAAATAAAGGAAGAATATGAAAACGGGAAAAAACAACATAATGACCCTTGAGCAGTTCAAAGATTTGCACTGTGGCAAACGTGGGACTGCAAAACGCGAAAAACTTGAAGCCGGATATGAAAATTTCAAAATAGGGGCTTTAATACATGAAGCCCGGCTTAAAAAAGGATTAACACAAGAAGAACTTGCTGAAAAAGTAGGAACAACCAAGTCTTATATATCAAAGATTGAAAATAATATTAAAGAAGTTCGTATTTCGACTCTACAAAAAATTGTAGAACTCGGTTTAGATGGACATTTACAACTTTCAATTAAACTTTAATAGATTGATCGAAAAATAAAAACGCGCTATCTCCACCTAAGATCGTACCATGGCATTTAAAAGTATTTTTATAATTATACAGGCAGAATGCTTTGATCGCCCCCGGTTATACACTTAAACATTAGGTTAGTTATGAAAAAAATTTATTTAGCCGCTCCCCTATTTTCATTGGCAGAGCAAGAGTTTAACAACAA
>JAUZOH010000371.1 GCA_030706565.1 Bacteroidota bacterium
AAAGGCGACATCGCAATCCCACAGCTGACGGCCGGCCCATGGAATATCTTTCACATCGAGAGCAACTCCATAATCAGTAACCTTACCCTCAATGTCTTCTATAGAAAAAACATGATAATCGCGCATATCAAAATGATCGCCGTTATCATTTTCGGGTATACCCGATTCAATATCATGCGAAGGATAAATATATAACTTACCGTTAAAAACATGTACGGCGGGATCGGCTGTGTACATGTGATCTATTAAATATCTTGGTTTATTCATTTTTTTGAATTTTAGAAATAAAATATAAATTCATTATGTTATAAACATTATAACAAATAATAAATTTAAGTTCAGACTTTGTTTATTCCTTAATTTTTCAAAGCCTCATCAATAATCTTTTGTACAACAGGTTTAGCCTGGTATTTACGGTCAAACAACAGGGGATAGTCTGTTCTGCCGGGAATAGGCCAACCGTTTTTCCAGGATTGACCATCAGTAACTCCCCAGAGGGTAACTCTTTCAATAACATCCTTATGTTTCAAAAAGAGTTTGAAAAAATCCAGGTATCTTTTTTCGAAAGCCGTATTTACAGAATCAGGTAATCCATTTGGATAAGGATTTGACCTTTTTTGGAAATTCACGCGGGCTGAAACATCCGCGCCAATTCTCCAATCCATTTTCAATACAGAAATATCCATTTCAGTAATCATGACTTTTACACCAAGAGCGGCAAAATCCTCAATAGTCTGTTCATACTCGTCAATACTTGGAGAATCCAGCCCAATATGGCACTGCTCGCCAACTGCATCAATTCTTACTCCAGCTTCTTTTAATTTTTTCACCATAGCCAAAGCAGTTTTGCGTTTTTGGGGATTAGTCAAAGAATAGTCGTTATAATATAATTCAGCTTTAGGATCGGCTTCATGGGCAAATTGAAAAGCCAGTTTAATATAATCTTCACCGATTATCTGATAATATTTACTGTTTCTGTAACCGCCCCTGTCATCAATAACCTCATTCACCACATCCCAACCTTTCACTCTGCCTTTATACCTGCCGACTACGGTATAAATATGATCTTTCATCCTCTGAATCAGAACCTCGCGCGACACATCATTCCCATTACTATCTATGAAAAACCAGGAAGGCGACTGGGAATGCCAGACAAGATTATGGCCGGTAATAAACAATTTGTTTTTCACTCCAAAATCCACAAACTTATCAGGGAGTGAGAAATCGTAAACATCTTCACGGGGATGAATCGGGCCAACTTTCATGCAGTTTTCTGCAACAATGGCACTAAACTGGGTTTTAATTAAACGAACTGAACTGGTATCCTTTCCTGTAATCTGATCTGCATTCATAGCGGTTCCAATATAAAATTTCCCGGCAAAGGCATCTTTTAAACCAAGTGATTGGGCAGAAATATTGGACGTGAGAAATATAGCTATGCAAAATGCGCCAAACATTTTAATTGTATAGAATCGTTTCTTTTTCATTTTTTTGATTTTATAGATAAACATTAAAGTATCAGAGTTCTTTTTACTTATGATAAATTTCCATCTGGTTTATGAATTTTCTACTCTGCGGGCCATCAGTTCTTTTTGAATCAGAATTTCTTCCTTTTTATCAATTTCATAGAAGAACAGGCAAGCTACGCTAACGAAAAATGTCAGAGTAGGTAATATACTCACTGACAACCTTATTCCGGTAAGTACCGAGTGGGACTGAACAGCTAAAGTCTGGTCATAACCAAAAGCAGCAAGGATTCCGGCCACCAATGCACCGCCAATACTTAATCCTGCTTTTAATCCGAAAATCATAGCCGAGAAGATAATGGCCGTAGCCCGGCGGTTGTTCTTCCACTCCGAATAATCTGCGACATCAGCAATCATAGCCCAAAGTAAGGGAGTAGAAATCCCATAGAAAAAGCCATGTGCCAATTCACTGATATAAACCAAACCTATAGCCTTAGGACAATAAAAGACAAAAGCAAGTATGCACAAGGCAGATAAAAACAAACTAACCCCAAAAACATCGCGCTTCCCAAATTTATCAGCTAAAGGCTTGGATACCGCGATTCCAATCAATATCATAATAATACCACAGGTATTAAACAAACTAAAAGCTGAAGTTGCCACATCTTTAGGCCAGGAAAAACCAGGCAATCCTATGTTGGTCAGCCCGCTGTTCAATTTGACTATAAAGCCGTTAAAACCAATAGTCCCCAGGAATTTTGCCAAATCCGCCTGACTTAAGTAGTTTTTGAAATAGTAAACATACATTCCACCTTTCAATGATAATGTGATAAAAATGAAAACAGTAAGTATCAGCATACAAATCCAGGGTTTATTTCTAAACAAGTCTTTCAAATCCTGTTTTATACTCGATTGTTGATCGGGTTTAGGTACAATCCTCTCTTTTGTAGTTAAAAAGGTGATAATGAAAAAAATTACGCCTACGATGGCAAAAATGGTCATGGTGTTTTCAAAACCTTTGGTTTTATCACCGTGGCCCATAATTAGAACAAGTGGCAGCAGAAGAGCCTGAACAATAAACTGGGCAATGGTTACAAAGACAAAACGGTAGGACGACAGGCTGTTACGCTCAGCCATATCACCGGTAATCACACCGCTAAGGGATGAATAGGGAAGGTTATTAGCAGAATAAGTAACAACCAACAAAATATAAGTAATCAAGGCATAAGCAACTTTCCCGGGAAGACAAAAATGCGGAGTAGTGAAAGCAAGCATGGCGATAGCACCAAAAGGCACGGCAGTCCACAAAATCCAGGGACGAAACTTACCCCAGCGGGTTGTGGTACGGTCGGCAATGATACCCATCACCGGGTTAAAAAAGGCACCAATCATGCCACCGATAAAAATAACCACTGAAGCCGTGGCTGGCGGAATTTTAAACACATCCGTGTAAAAGAAAGCCAAAAAAGTCATCAGGGTTTGAAAAATCAAGTTTGCCGCAAAGTCTCCAAGACTATACCCAATCTTTTCGATTACAGAAATTTTCTGAGAATTAAGATTCATAATTTAAATTTTTAATTACTATTATTCGTTAGTTGTAAATATTAAAACAGGTAATCCTTCTTTCCAATGAATTCAATTTTCACCTTTTCACCAGGATAGTCTCAACCCAATATTTTCAATAGCAAATTACGCTGAAGCACCTGCCGTCAGAAATCAACCGATTTGGCAATTACCGGAGAATTGAATTCAAGCCCCAAAAACAATATTCCAAGGCATAAGAGATACTGAAAATTTTTCATCACTCAAGATTTATAAATCCTTATTTATTCAACACTATTTTAATTTGAGTAAAGGAGTGTGCAGGGAAGGAAAAGGACAATTTATTCTTTTCAACCTTTAGCTCTTTAGTTACCGGAAGGTATAGATCCCTTTTATCAAATGTAAAAGAATCATTTAACGAAGCACAATCGATAATATCGGCTTCGGCTTTTCCGGAAATTTTGCCTGAGGCATTTAGGATATCCGCTGTAATTGCCTTGTCCTTCTGCCTGTTGACCACATTAACGTAAAGAGTGTTCGTTTCTTTCGAATAAACCGAAGTAACATCGAGATAAGGAATTCCCTTATACTTTTCGGTATTGAAGGTATCGCAGTCCACATAAGTATCCACAGAGTTTCCAAGGCAATTGTTAGAAAATGATTTAAAAATATAAAAC
>JAUZOH010000372.1 GCA_030706565.1 Bacteroidota bacterium
AAATATAATAACTTAAAAGATAAAACTCGAACTGATCGACTGATAATTATATACTTTATTAATGACATCTGCAAACATATCAGCAATAGTCAACACTTTAATCTTGCTGCAGGTTTGTGTCAAGGGTATGGAATCGGTTACGACCAATTCCTCTATGGCGGACTTTTCTATACGTTCGTAAGCCGAACCCGACAAAACAGGATGAGTAGCCATTACCCTGACGCTCTTGGCGCCCAGATCTGCAATTACATTTGCAGCGATGGTAATAGTACCGGCAGTGTCAATCATATCGTCAATAATCACCACGTTTTTATTTTTCACTTCCCCGATCACCTTAATATGATCAACCTCATTGGCTTTCTTTCTTACTTTGTAACCAATGGCCATATCGGCTTTCAGGAAACGGGAATAAGCATTAGCCCTTTTGGTACCTCCCATATCCGGAGCTGCAATGACAAGGTCATCCAGGTTGAGACTCTTCAGATAAGGGACAAAAATAGAGGAAGCATAAACATGATCCACAGGGACATCAAAGAATCCCTGAATCTGATCAGCATGCAGGTCCATGGTCAACACCCGGTCTACTCCTGCAGTGGTCAACAAATTGGCCACCAGTTTGGCACCAATTGAAGTTCTGGGCCTGTCCTTTCTATCCTGGCGGGCATAACCCAAATAAGGAATCACCGCAACGATCCTCGAAGCAGATGCCCTTTTGGCGGCGTCTATCAACAACAACAATTCAAACAAATTGTCTGCTGGCGGGAAGGTTGACTGTATAATAAAAACAGAAGAGCCCCTGACCGATTCTTCATAGTAGGGTTGAAATTCACCGTCACTAAATCTTTCAAGTCTTATTTTCCCAAGTTCAGTTCCAAAACTTTTTACGATTTTTTCGGCTATATAAGTTGAGGCCGAACCAGAAAAAAATTTAATGGGTGTATTTTTGTCCATTGAATAAGGTTTTTGCTTTCTAATTTTTTGGGACTGCAAATGTATAAAATATCAGTTTATAATTCACCACTTTGAAATAAAAAATTATTCAGTGATCAATTTTGCACATTTTTATTGGTATTTTCAATGAAATCAAGAATATCGTCACGTCCAATTTTTTTTGCAGAAGAAGTCAGGAAAATTATGGGCAGATTTTCCCAGGTCTTCTGAAGCTCAGCTTTATATTCGTTGATATGTTTTTGCTTTTCGTTTTCACTGACCTTATCCACTTTGGTAAACACCAGGACAAAAGGAATCCCGTTTTCGCCCAGCCATTGAATAAAATCCAGGTCATTCTCCTGAGGTTCATGCCGCGTATCAATCAATACAAAAAGGCATAACATCTCCTGCCTGTTCAATATGTACGACTCTATTGATTTTTGCAGAGTTTCCCTGATTTTCCATGAAACTTTGGCATAACCATAACCGGGTAAATCGACCAGGTACCAGTTTTCATTGATCAGAAAATGATTGATCGTCAATGTTTTACCTGGCGTTGAAGAGATCTTTGCCAACCCATTTTGCCGGGTAAGCATATTGATCAGCGACGACTTACCCACATTGGAACGGCCGATAAAGGCATATTCGGGCAACCCTGACTGCGGACATTTTCCCCACTCAGTATTGGAACAGATAAATTTTGCAGAACTGATGACCATTAATTAGGATTGGAATTGTTTTAAAAATCTATTTATTTCAATAATATAACGGGTATGTGTCCCCTCGCCTATTATATTGTTTTCGCCATCAAAAGCAGTAACCTCAAATAATAGTTTATTTCCTTCAACCTGTCTGAGAACGGCTTTACCCCTGACTTTTCCTCCAATAGGCACGGCTTTCAGATGTTTGATATTAACTTCTGTCCCGACTGTAGTGTACTCTTCCGGCAAACAAGGCAAAACCGCATGATAAGAGGCATCTTCCATTAGAGCCAGCAAAGCGGGTGTAGAAAAAATTTCCAATAAACCGGAACCAAATTTTGCTGCCGTATCATCAAAAACCACCGACTTTTCAACAACATTTTCCAGTCCAATCTTTATATCAAAAGCCATCATTACAAATTTACAATTTTTTTGATCCGAAAATAATTATTTGATGTAAACTTCAAGCAGAGTAGTTGGCTTTATGGGCTCTAAACGGATATCTTTCAAAACGGCAGGAAGCAGGATGGACTCCCCCTGGCTGATTTTTATTGATTCCTTTTCTGAATAATCTATCTTCGCCTCACCTTCCGTGCAAATATAAATAACGAAAGAATCCAGTTTGAAATAGTCGCGGTCAACAATCTTGTCGAATTGCAGTACATTGGTGGTGAAATAGTTACAATCGACCACCGTGTTGGGCTGGTTGGGTTTGGACTGATAAACCGTTTTATAATCCGGATAGAAATTATAATCGATGGCATCAACAGCCAGTCCGGTGTGTAATTCCCGGCCTTTGCCCTGAGCATCCACCCTGTCCCAGTCATATATTCTGTAAGTAATATTGGAAGTCTGCTGTATTTCGGCCAGCAGTATTCCCTTTCCGATGGCATGAACCCTGCCGGCAGGGATGAAAAAGACATCCCCTTTTTCGGCCTTTTCGGAATTCAATATGTCTTTCAGGGTCTTATGATTGAAATGCTCCAAGTAGGTTTCCTTATCAATCTTCTTGTTAAATCCGCTGATCAGTTCGGCACCCTTATCGGATTCCATGATATACCACATCTCCGTTTTGCCGAATGAATTATGCCGTTCGGCAGCCAGCTCGTCGTTGGGATGAACCTGAATGGACAACACATCCGTGGCATCAATAAATTTGATCAATAAGGGAAATTCAGTCCCGAAATGATCATAGACCTTATCTCCGACCAGATCGCCCATGTACACTTCCACCAATTCTTCGAGTGAATTGTTTTTCAAAAAGCCATTGGTAACCACTGATACATTACCCTCCACACCGGATATTTCCCAGCTTTCTCCAACCTTAGAACCTGCCTTTACGGATTTATGCAACAAACTGCCTAATTTATTACCTCCCCAGATGGTTTCCTTGAGAATGGGCCTGAATTTTAACGGATATAACTGATTCATTTATTTTAAATTTAAAGCGACTGATTTTTCTGAATAATTCAACAAAGGTAAAAAGCCGGGGCGATATTTTTCAAATTTCCGCTCATATATTTTGAAGATACAGGAACTATCCCGTTGGGTTTATTCAATTTTACACAATCCTTTACAGCTTACATAATTTTTCTTTATTCCCAGGGAATCTACAAGATTACGGATTTCGACAGTTTCAAATGTGTGTGTATTATATCCCTTCCCGGCATCATTATTATAAACCCATGAAGGAGAAGGCCATAAACAGGCGCTGAATTTTATAGTCCTGTAAAAATCCTTGCTCACCCCTTTTTGCCCGTGATGTGCCATTTGCAAATAGTCGCAATCTAAATCCTTTCGAAAGGGCCCCTTTAACAAACGGTCGCCTTCCTCACGCCCGGCATCGCCCAAAAACAATATCGACTTTTTTGAATCCCAAGCCCTTATAACCATACTTGAATTGTTGTAAGGATTGGTAGTCAGATCTTCATTGGTTACACTTAAAATTTTAAATTTTGTCCGGTCAATCTGAATAACCATACCGGGTTGAGTAACATTTACTACCGGAACTTGCGATTTTTTCAGATTATTGTAAAAATCCACTGCCGC
>JAUZOH010000373.1 GCA_030706565.1 Bacteroidota bacterium
CCTGACAAAAAAATAGCCACCGGTGCGGCAGTTATTATTTGTCCGGGTGGAGGTTATGGAATGGAAAGTTACCGTCTTGAAGGAACCGAAATTGCGGCGGCTTTTTTGCGTAAAGGCATTGCTGCGTTTATCCTGAAATACCGTCTGCCCAGCGATTTAATTATGAAAGATAAAAGCATCGGGCCTTTGCAGGATGCACAACAGGCTATAAAGACAGTAAGGCAGCGTGCTTCTGAATGGAAATTGAACCCTCAGAAGATTGGTATTATGGGTTTTTCTGCCGGGGGACATTTGGCCTCGACAGCCGGTACGCATTTCGATAAATCCTATATAGCCAATGACGAAAAGGTTAATTTACGGCCTGATTTTATGATCCTGGTTTATCCGGTAATCAGTATGAAAGATGGATTGACACATCTGGGCTCCAGAACGAACTTGCTGGGCAGTAAACCTGATGCTGAACAAATCGATTTATTTTCAAATGAATTGCATGTCAGTGAAAATACTCCTCCGACCTGGCTGACCCAGACCGGGGATGATACCGCTGTCCCTGTCGAAAACAGCATACGTTTTTATCAGGAGCTGACCCGTCATAAAGTATATTCAGAAATGCATCTTTACCCTACCGGGAATCATGGTTTTATATTTAAAATACAGACTGATAAGTGGATGCAGCCTCTGTTTGAATGGATGAACAAAATTGGAATCGTCAAATAAAACAGGTTTGCTTTTTTAGTCTATTGAAATTTGCTTGGCGTTTTTCCCCTTTCTATTAATTCTTATTTAAAGTTTCGCAAGTAGTAAAAAGGGGGAATTACAGGATATTGTTTCATATTAATACTCAGTGAAACTTAGCGTATGAGAATATCATTACACTGAGAGCCATTGAGTTAAGATGAGAAACGCTGAGATTTGGTTCAGGTTCTGCTATGTACGCCGTTGCCTGAGCGTAGTCGAAGCCAGCGTAACTTTTTTAGATAACTATGGTTTCACCACAATGGACACAAGGATTACACAAGGTGCACAAAGGAACTTGTATTCTTAATTTACTTTGTGCCTTTGTGGTAAATGTATTTTCACGCAAAGATTTTGACAGGATTACATGATTACAGGTTGCCCCAACAACCTGTAGAAATTGAACATGTTAATCCTGTTAATCATGTCTATACTTTAAGATGCTCCAATGGTATCTGAGCAGAGGCTAAGGCACAGTAATATAGATTTGATCTGATAAAAATCTAAATTTTATTAAATTATTGATTCTTTGCGCCTTGGCGTCTTTGCGAGAAATGCGTTTCACGCTAAGGTGCAGAGACGCAAAAAATACTTTTAACCACAGAGGATTTGTTTTAAACGCTTGGTGGAGGAAAGTCCCGGAACTTTTTAGTGAATCATGGCCTGTTTTAGCTCCCTGGTAAGGTGTGTGGTTGAAGGATATTAATCTCTGACCTTTAATTTTATTCTGTTTAGGGAGATATTTAGTTGCAACTTTAAATTTCTATTTATAGCAAAATTATAGGATTCAGCATGATCATTTTATCAAAATGATTATGCTGAATTTATATATTTGTGCGTTAAAAGATGAAAAATATTCATCTAAGTAACATCGTGTCTTGCTTTTTGTGATGCGGTATTTGTCTTATTCAACTTATTGATCCGATGAAAATTATACAGGTTATTTTTTGTTTTATATTCTGCATTGAGTATTCGCAATTTGCATTCGGTCAGGAACGGGAAAATTGCAAAGCTTATCTGCATAAGGATACTCTTACCCTTGAAAATGGAGTTGTTTTCGAGCATTTCCTTTGGAATAAAGGGAATCTGATTCGTCTTGCATTTGGAGATGTCGTTTCGGGGCAATCTGTTGTAGCCCCTGATAATCAACCTTTTTTTAATACAGGAGAAAAGGGCCTTTTGACAAGCGGGGAGGGGATTTTGAAGGTGTCAAATCAGCCGGCAACTTCTGTTACCCCTGCGTATGTCAAGGCAGAAGTGATTTGCTCAATAGGTAAAATGCAGGTACTGCGTGTATTTCGCCTGTATCCCGGATGCCCGGCAATAGCCTGTGATTTATACCTGAAAGGACAAATGAAAGGCAGTACAGAAACATTAGTTAATGCAGGAGATTTAAAGAATATAGAAAATGATGCAGCCAAGCATCAGGGAGAATCAATGGTGGCTGTGACCGATAAGGTCAGGCTATCCGGGAATCATTGGAAAGCCCGTTCTGTCGAATTTTTTGATGTTACGGATCGCAACAATACTTTGGTTCAAACTTATGATAGAATTCTTTACCGTCAGGAATGCCAGCTTAGGGGAAATTTATTATTCCTGGAAAATATTTTGTCGGGCAAGCGTCTTTTCCTTCTTAAGGAAGCGCCTGCTTCGTCGGTTCAGCTGTATTATCCCGGCTATGATTTTACTGTAAAGCAGGGAGAGGCAAAAGTCACGGGGTTGGGTGTTGCTGACTCCGATCTTTCCGGTTCATCATGGACCAAAGCTTATGGAACGGTGATGGGGCTTTCTTTAACCAATGATGAGACAGGCATTTTGTCCTCCCTCAGGGAATACCAGCAATCGGTGCGTACACATTTACCGGGCCGGGATGATATGATCCTGATGAATACCTGGGGCGATCGCGGTCAGGATTCAAAGGTGAACGAAGCATTTTGCCTGAATGAACTCGAAGCTGCTGCAAAACTGGGAATCACCCATTTTCAGCTGGATGACGGATGGCAAACCGGACGTTCCAGCAATTCGGCCTTGCCGGGCGGCTCACTCAATAATATTTGGACTAATCCTGATTATTGGAAGCCCAATCCTGCAAAATTCCCTAATGGACTTAAGCCCATAGTGAAAAGGGGAAAGGAATTGGATATAGAAATCTGCCTTTGGTTTAATCCCAGCCATGAAAACAGTAATGCAAACTGGGAGAAGGATGCAGATGTTTTAATTGGCCTTTACAACAGCTATGGCATTCATACTTTTAAGATTGACGGGGTGAATTTACCTGACAAGACTTCAGAAGTTAATTTCCGGAAAATGCTTGATAAAGTGGTGGAAGCCACTCGGGGACAGGTTGTATTTAACCTCGATGTGACAGCAGGCCGGCGGGGTGGTTACAACTTCTTTAACGAGTACGGTAATATATTTCTTGAAAACAGATATACGGATTGGCAAAACTATTATCCTTACTGGACGTTGCGCAATTTATGGATGCTGTCCCGTTATATCCCGCCACAAAATTTACAGACAGAGTTTTTGAATAAATGGCGCAATGCAGATAAATACGGGGAAGATCCCCTGGCACCGGGAAATTATTCATTTGATTATTTGTTTGCAATAACCATGGTGGCTCAGCCACTGGCCTGGTTTGAAGGATCCGGTTTGCCCAGGGAGGCTTTTTCAGTTGCGGAGTCAATCAACAAATACAAACAGGTAATGAATGATCTCCATTCTGGGATAATTTTACCGGTGGGCGATGAGCCTTCAGGCAAGAGCTGGACCGGCTTTCAGTCGCAAAAAAGTGGAAGTGATGAGGGTTATGTGTTAATTTTCAGGGAATTAAATGATTCTAAAACCGGCAAATTCGATTTGCCCTTGTTGTCTTCGGGCAGCTACCACTTTGAACGAATTATGGGTTGCGGAAAGTCATTCCGTGCTGCTTGTAAAGAATCTC
>JAUZOH010000374.1 GCA_030706565.1 Bacteroidota bacterium
CAAAAGGCTATTCCTTATACTTCTTATAACAATCCTAATACTGTTTCCGGATATCTGGAAGGAGCTACACAAACTTATCTCAATGAAAACCGTAACGATTCTCATGACATTACTTATCAGTTTTTGGCCAATTATGCCAAATCCTTTGGAAAACATAATTTGAATGCAATGGCAGGTTATGAATATTATTATAACTTCGCTGAGAATCTTGGGGCTTCAAGAGGGCAATATGCCTTGACAAACTATCCTTATTTGGACGATGGCCCTCTAATCTTAAGAGACAATAGCGGCAATGCTTATGAAAACGCTTACCGTTCCTATTTCGGCCGTATTATGTATAATTATAACAATAAGTATTATCTTCAGGGGAATGTCAGATATGACGGATCTTCAAGGTTTGATAAGAATTACCGCTGGGGGGCTTTCCCTTCTGTCTCCGCCGGTTATGTCCTTTCCGAAGAATCATTCATGAAAAATATACAGTTCCTTTCATTCTTGAAACTGCGGGGTTCATATGGAACACTGGGGAATGACCGTATAGGCAATTATCCCTATCAGGCAGCATTAAATTTCGAGTCAAATTCGCTTTTTTATCAGGGGAATACTGCTGTTTCTGCACAGGCTGCCGCACAATGGCAATATGCCATCAGAGACATCACCTGGGAGACAACCCAATCCTGGGACGGGGGCATAGATGCGAACTTTTTTAATAACCGCTTGCGTTTTACGGGAGATTATTATAAGAAAACAACAAGAGACATGTTGCTGGCTCTGGAAATTCCAGATTACATCGGATTTGACAATCCTAATCAGAATACCGGGAAAATGCATACCACAGGTTGGGAATTTGAACTCTCCTGGAATCATCAACTTGGAAAATTTGACTATGCCATATCTGTAAATTTATCTGATTTTAGGTCTGTGATGGGCGATTTGGGCGGAACTGAATTCATCGGCGATCAAATAAAGATACAAGGGAGTGAATTTAACGAGTGGTACGGATATAAATCCCTGGGATTATTCCAAACCCAGGACGAAGTGAATAATTCTCCCAAACTAAATTCCAATGTAAAACCCGGGGATGTCAAATATGCTGATATCAGCGGTCCTAATGGCGTTCCCGATGGAATCATATCTCCTGAATATGACAGAGTGTTGTTGGGTGGGTCAATGCCCCGATATATGTATGGGGGAAATATTCAGCTCGGGTATGGGAATTTCGATTTTTCCGTCGTTTGGCAAGGAGTTGGAAAGCAAAATTCGCAAATGACCACCAGTATGGTTGAACCTTTGTTGGAAAATTATGGTAATTTCCCCAAAATTCTGGATGGAAATTCGTGGAGTAAGTACAATACGGATGACCAAAACCTTCATGTTAAATACCCACGTTATTCCTATACTTCCGTAAGCAATAACTATGCAATGTCTGATTATTGGCTGTTTAAGGGGGCTTATTTCCGGGTTAAGAATGTTACCCTGGGATATAACATTCCCAAAAATCTCATCCAAAAGATAAAGCTTCAAAATGTGAAAATTTATACTACGGCGTCTGATTTTTTCACATATAGTCATTATCCCAAAGGTTGGGATCCGGAAATGTCATCCTTGTCCTATCCTATAACCACATCATTTATTTTAGGAGTCTCTGTTAAATTTTAAATCTAAGTTACTATGAACCATATATGCTTTTTTAAGAATAAAAATAAACGTATACACCTTTATGAACGTTGTGAAATATATTCGTATGGGAAAAATAAAGCGGCAAGTTATATCCAATCCATTGGGAATAACTTTATGCTGATGAAAATCAGCTTGTTGGTTTTAACGTTGGGCACTCTTGTTTTTTTCTCTTCCTGTGATACTTTAAACTTGAATCCGCTATCCTATGGATCATCCGATACCTGGAATTCAGATGCTTCAGAAATACAAATGTCATTAAATGGCCTTTATAAAGATGCTTTTTGGCCCACTGATTATGACGATTGGACCGATGATTGGATGTATAGAAATTCATTAAGTGACATCACGGGGGGGACAATTAATGGACAAACGGGTTTTGTCGTCACTTATTGGGACAATTGTTATAAGGCTATTGCCCGTGCAAATACCATACTTTCAAGTCTTAACAGGGCTTCAGGCAAGGTGTCTGCAGCACTTTTGGCTCAGTATAAAGCAGAGGCACTTTTTGTAAGGGCTTCACAATATTCAATTTTAATTTCCCATTTTGGCAATGTGGTGTATTATACAGGTACCTTAGATCTGGATGAATCCTTTAAATTGTCGCAAACGGATAAAGCCACCGTTTTAAAGTACATCTATCAGGATTACGATTCTGCTGCTGCAAATTTACCGGTTAGCTATAGCAGTACAGACCTGAAACACGCCACCAAAGGAGCAGCGTACGCAATGAAAGCCAGGATTGCCTTATATAATAGCGATTGGGCTGTAGCCAAGGAGGCTGCTCAAAAATGTATAGAACTGGGCGCTTATTCCCTGCATCCTGATTATGGTAATTTATTTTTGTCATCGACAAAAAATTCTGTAGAAACTATTTTTGGCCTTCCCCGTTCCATAACCTTGAAAGTAACCTGGGGCGATTGCCAAAATTTTATTACCAGAAATCCTGGCGGATGGGGTGCGAAGTGTCCTTCGTGGGATTTGTTTTGCTCCTATCTATGTACAGATGGCTTAACCATAGACAAGTCACCCTTATTTGATCCCCGCAATCCTTTTAAAAACAGGGATCCCCGGTGTGCTGCGACTATTGTCGAGTTCCAGACTCCGCATTTGGGATATATTTATCAGCCACATCCTGATTCTACTATGGTTTTGAAAATCTCAACCAATACTAAGGTGAGCAATAAGGATTGCAGGTCGGTCAATCAGTATGCATCTTATAATGGTCTGGTATGGAAAAAAGGAATAGATGGAGACTGGCTCCTGAATTCCTATCAGGTTGAACCCGATAAGATAATCATCCGGTATGCCGATGTATTGTTGATGTATGCTGAGGCCAAGATTGAACTGAATGAAATTGACCAGTCGGTTTTGGATGCTATCAATAAGGTCAGGGCCCGTGCTTACAAAGTTAATTATGCCCAAACTACATTGTATCCTGCTGTTACCTCGACTGATCGCGTTGAGTTGCGAAAAATTGTCCGTACTGAACGCCGTATGGAATTTGCACTGGAAGGGATTCGATACATGGATATCATCCGTTGGAAACTGGCAGAGAAAGTTCTTAATAAACCCAATTACGGGATGCTTGATCCTGCAGATTTAAGAACTAAAGTAATTAAACCGGGTTTGTGGTTTTTCCCTCAAACTCCTGCTGTTGACGATGACGGCGTGGCAGATTTTACGCCTATGTACAATGCAGGCCTGGTTAAAGTACTTTCTCTTCGCGATTTTGATGCCACCAAACAATATCTGTGGCCCATTCCATCAAAAGAGATATTGATTAATTCGAATTTGAAGCAGAATCCTAATTATTAATAGACTATAAAAAACATAGACCGGAAATGTTTCCCGGTCTATGTTTTTTGACACAAAAATCAACAGATACAAATAATTCATTTGAATGAAAAAAATAACAATCATTTTATCTCTCCTTGGACTTACACTCATGGGCAATGCCCAGTCTTCGAAAAAGATACGGGAAA
>JAUZOH010000375.1 GCA_030706565.1 Bacteroidota bacterium
GGGTTTCATCTGGTTTAATGCCTTGGCCAGAGACTGATAGCCGCCTATGGCAATGTAATCGGTAATTGATTCGGGATTAATAAGTCCGGCATCACGGAGCACGATTTTTTTCTGACCGCTGAAAAAGGGAATCTCATTCCAGAGTGGAAATTCTGTATAATCTTTTCCAAAAACATGATGGGAGGTCGGATAGTCCCATTCATCAATCCTGCAGAGAACCTTGGCGGAATAAGGCTTCTCTTTTTCTATGTCTTTGACAATATAGGCGATATCTTTTCCGCAAACCCTGTGGTAAACAATCAGGGGCTTTCCCGGAATGTACACAGTTACCAGCGGTTCTTCGGAACAATATCCGAAGCAGCCGGTTTTTTTCAGAATATAGGGCAGTTGTTTTGTTTCAATGTATTGTTTCAATTTGAAAAATACAGCATCTGCTCCATTGCCGATTCCACAGGTACCCATTCCTACTAAAATCATGGGAACCGAAGGATATACATCTGATATGTGCTGATTTTGTAATGATTTTAGATCTGTCGGTTTCATACGTTTATAATTTATTTTCTAAGGTCGTATGGAACACCCATATATTATATTTATTGGTGTTTTGTGTTTCAGGAATCATGGGTGTTTCATGTGAGTTTAACTTTATTGGACTGACAAGCCCGGTTGTATTTTATGAACATCATTATTTGATATTCTGCCTGAAACTGACATGAGATCATTATAATATCAGGCAGAAAATTAGAGGGATCACTGGTTACTTTTTTTTCTTCTTCCTGATTACTTCAATGATTTTTTGAAGCTTCTGAGAGTTCATATTGCTGTAAATTACATCATCAATAGCCACAACAGGGGAAAGGGCACATTGCCCAAAGCAGGCTACTGTTTTGATGGTGAACATGTTATCCTTAGTCGTGAACGATGATTTTCCACGTACTTCTTCCGGTTTGATATCAAAGAAATGATTTACATCATCCAGCAGAGCTTTTGAACCCTTTGTATGACAGGCTGTTCCCCGGCAAATTGTGATGGTGTGGTCGCCCTGAGGGGCCAGATTAAAGAAAGAATAAAAAGTTGCCACCGAATATACCTGTGAATAAGGTATATTCAGTTTACGCGAAATAATTGTAAGCGTTTCTTTAGGCAAATACCGGTGTGGATTTAATTTTTGTGCCTCTTCAAGGGTGGAAAGCAGGAAACCGGGTTGGTCTTTATGCCTGCTGATAATTTTGTCAAGTAGTGTAGCAGTTAAAACGTTTTCTTCAGTTTTCATGGCAAATGGTTTTTATGGAAGTTTCTGAAAATCATTTTGGACCAAAGAACGAATTGCTGGATTTTAACTTTATGTGCACTAGAAATTATTACTAATATAATAAAATTCAATTGTTTTTATCAAAAAAAAATATATGATAAAAGACATAATTTTTAAAAAAATATATAACATATTGATTATTAGACGATTAACGGTTGGCCCTGTTTTGCAACTACTAAAATAGCTCAATAACAGCAGCAATATATTGGGTTAAAAATTCAAAGAAGGAAAAATACTAAAGTTATACCACTGAAATTTTTCTTTTTAATGTTTTAGAAAAATTAATCAAGGATGTTCTCATTATAGATAGGGTCGAATGGAATTATGATTTTTATCTTTTGTTAATCAATAGATTGTGATTTGTGCCTTTTGAATCTTTTGCATGTTTTGCAACATCGGGACATGTCTTAAATACATCTCACCTCTTCAACATCTGATTATAGAAATAAATTTGCAACATAAAGGAAGATGTTGTTAATGGATTAATATATGAGGTTTTAATGAAAAATAATTTTTTTTTAGTTTTTTTAGCTTTGTTACTGTTTATGCCTGAAGCTTTCTGTCAGCATAAACTGCTTATTTTAGATATGGTGCATAATAATCCTGGAGAACCGTTAACGGTTACTTCTTTTCGGGATCCCAATAAAATTGCAGAATATGGATATAATGGAATGGTCATTAATGAATTCAGACCGGTTAGTTGTGCTGTTACTTATGATTCATTAAATAGGAATATTTTTCCAAAAGGTTCGGAATCGCGAAAATGGGTAGATAGCATGACCATTGTGATCAGGCATCAAATTGATTCATGCCATAAGGCCGGACTCAAGATTTTTTATTTTACAGATATTATTGTTGTTCCGAAAAGGTTGAAAGAATTGTATCATGATCAGATTTGTGATTCGAACGGACTAATTTCCTTTGAAAAACCCATGACTGAAAAAATTCACCGTATTATGCTTGATGAAATTTTCGAAAGATTTCCTGGCCTTGACGGACTGGTGATACGTACAGGCGAGACTTATCTGCAGAATGTACCATATCATACCGGTAATGGGCCTATTCCTCGAGATGAAAGTTCGTGGGCACACAATAAGACTCTTTTGACAGACGGGGGTGAAGATATTCATATTAAGCTGATCAACCTTTTACGTGATGAGGTTTGTGTTAAGTACAAAAAGATTTTGATATACAGGACATGGGATTTTGGCTTCTTTCATACTCAGCCTCAGTATTATTTAAACGTAACCAATCGTATTAAACCTCATCCCAACCTCTATTTTGCTATCAAACATACACAAGGTGATTATCACAGGACGATTAAATTTAATCCGACTTTGGGTATAGGCAATCATAAGCAGATTGTGGAGGTGGAATGTCAACGTGAATATGAAGGTAAAGGTGCCTTCCCGGATTATGTGATAAACGGGTTAATAAATGGTTTTGAAGAATACTCAAATGATAAATCGCCTAAGAGCCTGAAGGAATTGAAATCAAATAAAAATTTCGCAGGCATTTGGTCTTGGTCACGCGGTGGGGGTTGGGTAGGGCCTTATATTAAAAATGAGCTCTGGTGTGATTTGAATGCCTATGTGGTTAGTCATTGGGCTGCAGATACTACTCAAAGCGAAGAAAAGATATTTAATGGTTATGCAACAAATGTTCTTGGTTTGAAAGGTAAGAATGTAGTTAAATTTCGAAAACTTTGCCTGCTCTCGGCAGATGCTGTCATCAGGGGACATGAGTCATTACTTTTCCCGGTTGATCCATGGTGGACACGCGACGAGTTCTTGGGAGGATTGAACGAACTGAAAAGTACTTTTGACACCATCATAGCCCAGCATCTTGTTAAGGAAGCCTTGCAGGAAAAAGAACTGTGTGTCAACCAGTGGAAACAAATATTTAATTTGGCCGGTTCAATAGAATGCCCTGATCCAAAAACGAAAAATTATATAATGGTTTCATCAGAATACGGATTGATCTTGCACTCCATTGTTGAAAAGGGATGGACGATCTTGTTGAAGGGAAGAGTAGGCGACATTAGTGGAAAATATGATAAAACTGGCATTCGTAAGGCAATCCGGGCGTATGATAATTTATGGTTGAAGTTTGAGGATTTATCCAAGCGTGAAAAACAATGTGCTACCTTATATAAACCATATAGTTTTAATAATATTTCTCCTACCTATCATGGAGTAGACGGGATGAAGTACTGGGTGGATCATTATCGCAGCCTGGTAAAATAATTTAACTGGTTCTAAATGAGAATTGAATAAAATATGAACATCAGTGATTCTAAGTTAAAACATATAATGTTTAAGTCGTTGTATTCAAGGAAAA
>JAUZOH010000376.1 GCA_030706565.1 Bacteroidota bacterium
GCTTTTAATCATCAGTATGGCAGGAGGATCTTTTTGCCGCATAGCCGGAGGCGAAGGCATAGAAATAGTCGTAGCCATGGTTGCAACATTTGCGGGCCTGTTTGTCAGACAGGAGGTTTCAAAGCTTAAATTTAATCCTTATTTATGTATCTACATAGCTGCACTAACCGCATCCCTGATTTCCGGCCTTGCCGTCAAACTGGGGATAGGGAATAATCCCGAAAATGCCTTTTCCACTTCTGTATTGTTTCTGATTCCTGGCATTCCCCTCATCAATTCTTTCTCCGATATAATCGACGGGAATGTGATGAATGGCATCATCAGAGGGATACACGGACTGATCATTACTTTTGCCATTGCAATGGGATTGTTGACTGCAATGTTCTTGTATCATATCACCTTTCATATTTAAAACAGTTTTATTTTTTGACAAAGAGATGGACTATTTACTGATATTTGAAAAAAGTTTATTGTTTGGCGTTGTTGCCATAGGATTTGCCATTCTTTTTAATGTACCCGAAAGAACTTTATTTACAATCTATATTTTGTCCATGCTGGCAGGTATAACCAAATTCCTGTTGATGAAATTCGGCATAGGGGTTGTCATTTCTTCTTTGGCCGGTTCAACAATTATCGGGTTTCTGATCATTCCGGCTGCCCATATCCGTCATTCCCCCCCGACGATTTTAGCTATTCCTGCAGTAATCCCCATGGTTCCCGGTGCTTTTGCATACAAAATGATACTTGGCCTGGTTCAATTAACCGGCCCTACGGATAATGTGCTGGCTTACCATCAGATACTGGCAGATACGGTCAATAACGGACTGAAGGCAATGTTTATTCTGATTTCCCTTGCCCTTGGCGTTGTTCTGCCTATGTTGCTGATCAGAAAAAAAACGGTCAAACAACTCAAATTAAAAAGAAAAACCAATCCTGAAGACATTTATGATGTCCAATAAAATAAGGAGTTTCATGCGCTAAGGATTCCGGATCCCCAATATTTTCTGACATCCAATGTTGAAATGATGTATTTTTGAAAGTATAATAAAAAGTATAAAATGTCAGAATGTTTTAGAAATAAGTGGATATTGAATGATACTGTGCAGGACAAAGATTCATTCGATACTTATTACCAGGTAAAAAGGGGCATTGCCTTGTATGAAGTAATCCGCATCATTTCAGGTAAATCTCTTTTTCTTGAAGATCATCTTGAACGCCTCTCCCACACGGCTGATTTGGCAAAATTAAAAATAGCCCTTCTCCCTCTTGAAATTGCTGCCCGGATCAATAAACTGATTCAGGTTAACGGGATTTCCGAAGGGAATATTAAACTGGTTATTAACTTCACCGGAAATGAACAAAATTTCATTGCCTTCTTTATCCGCCACAATTATCCTTCGGAAGAAGAATACAGGAAAGGAATAGAGGTTATTTCATTTCATGGAATGCGGCAAAATCCCAATGCGAAGATAATTGATTGGAAATTCAGGGAATCGGTAAACAAAGCCATAAAGGAAAATCATGCTTATGAAGCGCTGCTCGTGAATCAAGATGGTGCGATAACCGAGGGAAGCCGCTCAAATGTGTTTTTCATTGAAGGAGAAAAAGTCTTTACCCCTCCCCTGAAAGAAGTTCTGCCAGGTGTTACCCGCAGACAGGTGATTTCAATTTGCAATGAACTTTCTATCCCTTTTGAAGAAAAGGAAATAAAAGCTTCTGATATCGAGAATATTGATGCAATGTTTATTTCAGGTACTTCTCCCAAAATTTTACCGGTTTCCCTGGTAGACGGCAAACCCTTTTCAACAGATAACCCCGTATTAAAGAGATTGATGGAGGCATACAACAAAAAAATTGAGAATTACATACTACATCATTAAATACTTTTTGAATTTAATATCGCAACAACCGATATTATTTCCATATTTTTACCGTTTATAAAATGATTTTTCTGGAATACTTACTTTTGAATCTCTATGCATAAATTATTCTGGTCATTGTTGATAGCTGTATTTGCATCCTGTTTGTTAGTTAAAGCTCAAAAACCTTACCGTCTTTCATCCGGAGAAATAATCTTCTCCTACGCAGATGTCAATAATAATGGGAAAGACATCAATTCAATCCTCCGTTTCACTTGTTTTTTCCATGCCGGGGAATATTGGCATTTTGATTTTGACAATCACAAAGGTTTGTATACGGGACTGGCTATTCGCAATGTGGGATTGATTACCAAAGAAGATTCCTTGAAAACTAAAAGGAGGTCATATACCCTGGGGGTCCCCCTGGCATTTAAAATTGGGGACTTCAAAAACAATTCCTATTTCTATGCAGGAGGTGAATACGAATGGCTGTTCAATTATAAAGAAAAAACTTTCAAAGGCGGCAATAAGACTAAATTTTCAGAATGGTTCAGCAACCGTACCCATACCTTTATTCCTTCGGTATTTGCCGGTATACAATTCCCGAATGGATTTAACCTGAAATTCAAATATTACCTGAACAATTTCTTGAACAAAAATTTCGTTGATGATCAGGGGAATAAACCCTACAAAAATATGGATACCCATATTTTCTATGTATCTGTTTCATTTTTCTTAAATAAAAATTCATTCAAACTTAAGAACCAGGAAGTTAATGAGATGTTTACACAAAACACCCCCTACTAAAACCAGTATCCTTAATTTTTATGAACATTTTTTAAGTATAGAAGTTTACAATATCAAAATCAGTTCAGGATGTTGAGACGAAAGAACATAGCATTTTCTTTTCTTGTGATATTCCATCTTTTGGTATTCACTACAGCTTATACCGTAAAGATTGTTCACCATCATCCTGAAGGAAAGCAAAATATTGCCGCTGCTTTTCAAACTGGTAAAACTGTCTTTTCAACCCATCATCCCTGCCCGATCTGTCAGTTTGAATTTGTCAATTTTCTTGCTAAAAATTTAACCCAATATTTCTATAATAATTTTTATATCCGGCTGGTTAATTTCAACCAAATAAGACAATACGTACAGGCTGAATTTTCCTGTTTTGCCCATAGGGCCCCTCCTCTATCCTGATATCCACTACTAATTTTTTTTCAGTACCTGCCGGATCAATTAACCGGTCAGGACAGGTATATCTTCCTTATAATTTCAAAAAATTCAGTACAATGAAGAAAATATTCATGATTGGATTAACTATTTTGTTATGTCCTATTGAAATATTAATGGCCACAAATTCAAATTATATAAAAACATCTCTTTCTGGTAAAATTACAGACAAACAAAGTGGCGAAGCACTTACCGGTGTTCTGATTTATATCCCGGATTTAAAAACAGGCACTATTTCAGATTCTGCCGGTACTTACCGAATTGATAATTTGCCACGGACCAATGTTCTGGTACAACTTAGCCTGATAGGTTACAAAAAAATCATACAAATGATTGACCTTTCAAAAACCTCATCCGCAAATTTTGTGATGGAACCTTCCATTGTCGAAATGAACGAAGTTGTGGTAACCGGCCTTTCCAAAGCTGCGCAGCAAAACAGGATGCCGGCTCCTATTTCAACTGTCCCCCGGCAATCATTATTACAAAATTCGTCGACCAATATCATTGATGCCCTGGCCCATCAACCCGGAATGTCA
>JAUZOH010000377.1 GCA_030706565.1 Bacteroidota bacterium
GGCGCCAGGGACAAGCTTGATGAACCCCTGGTACAGGCTTATGCAGCTTCAGGAGCCATGCATGTGCTGTCGGTTTCAGGCCTGCATGTAGGCATTGTTTATCTTTTCGTCAATTATTTGTTGTTTTTTCTGGATAAACGGAAAGGAGGTAAGCTGGTTAAGAATGTGCTTATCATTTTGCTGTTGTGGTTTTATGCCTTATTGTCGGGTATGTCATCGCCAATTATCCGGTCGGCGATAATGCTTTCGTTTATCGTGGTTTCTGATATGTTAAAAAGGCCTTCAAACACTTTAAATAGCCTGGCTGCTTCTATTTTCCTTTTGCTGTGTTTTAACCCTTTATTCATCATGGATGTCAGCTTTCAGCTGTCCTATGCAGCCGTGATCAGCATCGTTTTGATCTATCAGAAGATCTATCTTGTAATAGATACAGATAATTGGCTGATGGATAAGGTATGGTCGCTGGTGGCTGTTTCCATTGCTGCACAATTGGGCACTTTCCCTATTTCCCTGTATTACTTTCATCAGTTCCCCAATTATTTCCTGCTGACCAACATGCTGATCATCCCGCTGACCAACGTTATTATCTATGTTGCCATTGCCCTGTTTATTTTTTCGCCGTTTACCTGGCTGGCAGGCTGGTTGGGGAAAATTTTGTCCTTTTCTGTAAATGCTGTCAATCAATCGGTGCTTTTTATTGAGCACATGCCCCATTCTGTGTCCGGGAATATTCAGGTTAACGAACCGGCAGTACTGGCTCTTTACCTTTTAATTGTTATGCTTTCCTTGTTTTTTATTTCAAAGAAGAAATTATATCTGAAGTTTTCCCTGTTGGCAATTGTTTTTTTGTTGTTTATAAGGGTTGAACGTACTTATTCTCTGAGTCATTCTGAAGAATTTATCGTGTACAACGTGCGCGGGACTTCGGTTTATCATTTTATAGATGGGGAAAAGGATGTTCTTATTGCCGACAGCAGTTTTTACCACGACGAAAAGGCCTATGCCTTTTCAATAAAAAACAACTGGATATACCATCAGTTGAAGCCTCCCGAAAAACTTACGTTTGGGAAGGAAACCGGGGATTTTAAAAATGGCAGCAATTCTCCTTTGGGAATCATTGCCACTATTGCGAAGTACCGGATTCTTGTTCCTCAGGGCAGCTGGAGAAAGTATGGCGCTCCGGCCTGCAGGGCAGAAGTGGATTATCTGGTCCTTTCCAATAAAGTTCGCATGAAAATGGTCGAAATGATTCATTTTGTAAAACCTGCGAAAGTTATTATTGATTCTTCATGCCCGGCATGGCAAAGGAAAAGATGGATTGCAGAATGCAAATTGTTGCACCTGGGTTATTTTGTTGTGCAGGAAAAAGGGGCTTTTTGCGTTTAAGAGGCCGCAATAAATCCGGCAGACTATGGAAACAAAAAAAGCTGCCTTAAATGAAGACAGCTTTTCATCAAGGAAAATATTTTTATTGTTCCTCTATTTCGTAAAGTTTAATGATTTCGTCGGAAATGTCGAGGTTATGATATACATTTTGTACATCATCATTATCTTCAAACTCATCGACAAGTTTTAACACCTTAACCCCGGCAGCCGGGTCTAGTTTTTTGAGGTCATTAGGTATACGGCGCAGTTCGGCATTTTCAGGTTCAATTTTCATCTCTTCCAGTTTCTTCTGAACCTTGGTGAAATCTTCCATAGAAGTGGTGAGCACAATTGCGTCTTCATCAACGTCAATATCTTCAACACCTGCATCTATCACCTGAAGTTCAAAATCTTCAAGGTCAATGTCCCCTTTGGGAATGGTAATCACCCCTTTTCTGTCGAAAAGGAAACTCAAAGAACCATTTACGCCAAGGTTACCGCCTCTTTTGCTGAAAGTGGAACGGATTGCACTTACCGTACGCTGGTTATTGTCGGTCAGGCATTCGATGAATATGGCAACTCCGTTGGGAGCATATCCTTCGAAGGAGACCTCATTGAGCGCAGATGAATCTTTTGCTTTATTGATGGCTCTCTGGATGTTATCCTTGGGCATATTGACACCCTTGGCATTCTGGATGGCCAGCCTCAACCTGGGATTATTGTCAGGTTCCGGTCCTCCTTCTTTGATGGCAATCATTATTTCTTTGATGATCTTCGAAAAGATCTTTGATCGTTTAGCATCTAATGCACCTTTTTTCCTTTTTATCGTCGACCACTTGTTATGTCCGGACATATTCTAATATTTAACTTTTGTTAATGGTTTAATAATAACTACTTTGGCTTTTTCCTGATCTTAAAAAGCATGCAAAGTTATAAAAAATAATTCTTTTATATTCGTTAATATGTCATTATTAGACAAATTGTCACGGCGAAAGAGGATTAATGGTGAATTTATTGAAAGGAATAAACTATTTTTGCATAAATTTTTTTTATAAAGTTTTGGGTAAGTAAAAGGAGAAAATTTGAATATGCAGGACAGGGATATGGAAAAACAGCCGAAATTATATATTGAAACCTATGGTTGCCAGATGAACGTGAGCGATAGCGAGGTGGTGGCCTCCATCATGGTGAAAGACGGTTATGTTTTGACTGGAAGTGCGGAAGATGCCGATTTAATCCTGATCAATACCTGTTCTATCCGTGATAATGCCGAACAAAGGATATACGGAAGGCTGGCTTCTTTCAAAAAGATGAAGAAGGAAAAGCCCGGACTGGTTGTGGGGGTTATTGGCTGCATGGCCGAACGCCTGAAGGCCCGCTTGGTGGAAGAGGAGAAGGTTGTTGACCTGGTTGCCGGCCCTGATGCTTACCGCGATCTTGACCGCCTGGTGAAGCTTGCAGGCAGCGGCCAGAAGGCTGTGAATGTAATCCTTTCGAGGGAGGAAACTTATGCCGATATTGTCCCTGTCCGCCTGGCTGAAAATAAAATATCCGCCTTTGTGGCCATCATGCGGGGTTGCAACAACATGTGTTCCTACTGTGTGGTGCCTTATACCCGTGGAGGGGAACGCAGCCGCGATCCCCGGACCATCCTGGATGAAGTGCGCAGTTTAATTGATCTTGGTTACAAAGAAGTTACCCTGATTGGCCAAAACGTTGATTCTTACAACTGGAAGGAAGAAGGAAACGAAACCGGCTTTCCCCGTTTGCTGGAGCTGACGGCACAACTTTCGCCCGAGCTGAGGGTTAGGTTCTCCACCTCACATCCCAAAGATATGACCGATGAGGTGCTGCATGTCATGGCCAGATATCCCAATATCTGCAAAAGTATTCACCTGCCGGCACAAAGCGGCAGCAGCCGGATGCTGGAGCTGATGCACCGCGGCTATACCCGCGAGTGGTACCTCGACCGCATCAAAGCCATTAAGACCATTTTGCCCGGTTGTGCCATTTCCACCGACCTTATTGCCGGCTTTTGCGGGGAAACGGAAGAAGACCACCAGCAGACCCTTTCGTTGATGCGGGAAGTACAATACGATTTTGCCTTTATGTTTAAATATTCCGAACGTCCCGGAACTTATGCCGCCCGGCATTTGAAAGACGACGTGCCTGAGGAAGTGAAGAACCGCAGGCTAAGCGAAATTATCGCCCTGCAAAACGAATTGTCCGCCGA
>JAUZOH010000378.1 GCA_030706565.1 Bacteroidota bacterium
ACAGACTTCTTCTTTACCCAATAGAAAACTATTTTAACAGAAATCCATGTATGAGTCAGCACTTTGCGACCCTTGTGAAAAAATTTGTGTTCCTTGTGGTTTGATGATAGTTTGAAGTGGTTTGAAATACCTTACCACTAAGGCACAAAGAGCACGGAGGGAAAAAGTGGTTTGAGATTGTTTGAGGAGGTTTGATACAGTTCAAGAAGTTCAATATAGTCCAATTCAAAGGGTTCAAAGTTTCTTGGGTTCCGGAATGAATTTTACATTAAGCCGCATAGCGGCGTCCTATTTGTAGAAAGCATAGTGAAATCAAATAATTAAGCCGCGAGCGGTGACCTATTAATATATTACTACTAAGGCAAAAAGGCACTAAGAATACAAATATGTCTAATAATTTTTATGGGCAAATGCTTTTTTAACCTGGCTTAATTCCCTGCGGGCATCTTCATTTTTAAGGTCTTCGCGTTTATCATATTCCTTTTTACCACGGGCTAAAGCGATTTCAAGCTTAGCCAGCCCTCTTTCATTGATAAACAAATGTACGGCCACAATGGTCAAGCCTTTTTCCTGGGTTTTGCGCTGAAGTTTTTGTAATTCTTTTTTCGTCAATAATAATTTTCTGTCCCTTCTGGGATCATGATTATTATAGTTTCCCCACCAATATTCGGAAATATTCATACCCTTTACCCAAAGCTCATTATTATTAAAATAGCAAAAAGCATCAACCAGGCTGGCTTTCCCTTCCCGTATAGATTTAATTTCAGTACCGGTAAGGACTATGCCGGCAACATATTTTTCAACAAACTCAAAATTGAAGGAAGCTTTTTTATTTCTAATGTTAACTTTCGATTCCATATCTAAAAAATGTAAAATGCCCCCCTCCTTAGCCTGAGGGTTCAGGCAAAGTTAATAATAAAACCATGATCCCCGCGATTGTGAAACATCTGCTTAAACCTTTCCGGCACCAGACAAAAAATCCTTAAGGAGAAAAGTATCCTTAACTTTTATTCCTTTGGGTTCGCATTTCAAATTGCAGCATTCGTTATATAAATCGTGTTCAAAAAATAAAACATAATTATTTTCAAAAGCTTCGTTTAAAAAATCTTCCTTTTCTTTTAAAGTTTTCATAGGTTCGACATCATAACTGGCAATATAAGGCAGAGGGATATGAGCAACGGAAGGCAATAAATCGGCTACAAAAACAATAGTTTTGCCGTTAAAATGAATAAAAGGCACAACCTGCCCTTTGGTATGGCCGTCATATATCCTCACTTCAAAATCGGGGAAAAGCATGCCATTTTTTTCAATAAATTTCAGATGCCCGCTTTCCTGCATATACAGGAGATTTTCACTTAAAAAAGAATCAGCTTCCCGCTTATTGGGATTTATAGCCCAATTCCACTGAGAACGGCTTATCCAGTAGGTAGCATTTGGAAACACAAGTTCCAAAGCTGTTCTGTCGGAATTATAACGCAATCCTCCCCCACAATGATCGTAATGCAGATGGGTCAGTACCATATCGGTAATATCTTCGGGTTTGTAGCCATATTCTGCAAGAGCACCTTTCAGGCCTTTACCTCCGTTAAGATGGAAATGGCTAAAAAATTTGGCACTTTGTTTATCACCGAAACCATTATCTATCAATATCTTTCTATTCCCGTCAACGATGAGTAAAGAACGCAAAGCCCAGTTGCATAAATTTTCATCATCAGCAGGATAAACTTTTTTCCACAGGACCTTAGGGACAACACCAAACATAACGCCCCCGTCAATTTTAAAATTTTCTATGTGAATAGGGTAAATTTCCATGATATGTCTTTATGATAATAAAGCAAATATACGACACATATTGCTATTTTTGCATCAGATTTAATTAACAGTTAGAAGTTCATGAAAGTTCATTTTATAGCAATAGGAGGCAGTGCCATGCACAATTTGGCCATTGCCCTGTCCAAAAAAGGATATACAGTAACAGGCAGTGATGATGAGATTTTCGAACCGGCTAAGAGTCATCTTGCAGCTTATGGCCTTTTACCGGAAGCCCCGGGATGGAACCCTGATTTGATTACTCCGGATTTGGATGCAGTGATCCTGGGCATGCATGCATTTGAGGACAATCCTGAACTTCAAAGAGCCAGGGAGCTCAACCTGAGGATATACTCCTATCCCGAATACCTGTACGAACAGACCAAAAACAAAACCCGGGTAGTCATAGGGGGAAGCCATGGGAAGACAACCATTACGGCAATGATTATGCATGTTTTGCATTTTCATCATAAGAAATTCGATTATATGGTAGGTTCCCAACTCGAAGGATTTGATGCCATGGTAAGCCTTTCTGAGGATGCACCGGTTGCCGTATTTGAAGGCGACGAATATCTGGCTTCAACCCTTGACCCGCGCCCGAAATTTCATTTATATAAACCCGATATCGCCTTAATCAGCGGTATCGCTTGGGATCATATTAATGTATTCCCTACTTTCGATAAATATGTGGAACAGTTCAGGATTTTTGCCCAACTTGTGCCTGCAAAAGGTGCTGTGGTTTATTTCGGACAAGATGAGAACATCAGAAAGGTCGTAAACCAGTTGAAAGAAGGAGTCAGAAAATTGCCTTATGATACCCATCCTCATGAAATAGAAAAGGGAACCACTTATTTATTAACCCCGGAAGGCAAAGTACCCCTGCAGATTTTTGGGGATCATAACCTGCAAAATATTTCAGGGGCAAAACAGGTTTGCAACCTGATAGGGATTAACGACCAGGAATTTTATCAGGCAATTTCCCAATTTAAAGGTGCGGCCAAAAGGCTTCAACTCCTGCAAGAGGATAAGGATACGAGCATTTACCTTGATTTTGCACATTCCCCTTCAAAATTGCTGGCTACCATCAAGGCCGTAAAAAGTCAATATCCTCAAAGGCATCTGGTGGCCTGCATGGAACTGCATACCTTCAGCAGCCTGACAAAAGAGTTTTTGCCGCATTACAAAGGAACGATGATAGAAGCAGATCAGGCATTCGTATATTTCAATCCACAGACCATAGAGCATAAACATCTGCAATCCATTACAAAGGAAGAAGTAAAAGAAGCTTTTGCCGGCAAAAATGTCACTGTTTTCACGGATGCGCAGGAATTGCAAAAGACTATCCTCCAAATTGACTGGAGGGATAAAAATTTGCTGCTGATGAGTTCAGGCAACTTCTCCGGGATAGATTTTAAAGAATTTTCAAAAGAAATTATAAAACGGACTTACTGCAAGTAAATATTTCCCAGCCAAACGCAGTGTAATTTTAAATATTTGATTTTCCAATTTACCCCCTTAAAAAAGGGCTATAACTGGCCGGTAGAAATTTTTGAAAGGTGCTAAAAATTCAAGACACGGAACCGTGAAATATTGAAAATACTATTGTGCTCTTTGTGTCAGCTTTGTGGTTAAAATATTTTTATATATACAAAAACCACAAGGTTCACAAGGATTCCACAAGGTTCACTATGAAACTTTGAACTCTTTGAACCCTCTTGAACCATAATGTTCACGAGGGATTCTATTATAATTTCTTAGGGATACTTGAAATCAGGTCAAAGTCAA
>JAUZOH010000379.1 GCA_030706565.1 Bacteroidota bacterium
AATCAAAGCAGCTTGCGGAAAGTTCATCACCTTTCTGGACTCGGACGACGAATTCTGCCCTTCACACCTGGAATCCAGAAAAGCATTATTAGTTAAAAATCCTGCTGTCCAATTTTTGTACGGGGGAGCAAAAATATCGGGCAATCCTTATGTTCCCGACCGGTTTGACTACAGGAAAAAGATCAGTCTGGACAATTGCATTATTGGCGGTACTTTCTTTATCGAAAAAAGTACCGCAATTTTGCTAAAGGGTTACAAGGATATTCTGTTAGGACCGGATGCTGATTTCTTTGACAGGGCTCAAAAAGCGAACATCAAAATAATGAAAACCAATCTGACTACCTACCTCTACCATCATGAAACAGAAGATTCCATCACAAACAGACTGCTTTCGATTTATCATTCAAAGTAGCCCAACAGCCTACTCGTACTTGATAATTTCCACGGGACAGCTTTCTGCGGCTTCCTTAATACCTTCCTCATAATCACTGTAATTTACACCTTCAATGACGGTTGCAGTGTCATCCATTACAAAAACTTCAGGGCAGGTATCTGCGCACATTGCACAGACGGTGCACCCATCTTCTATCCAAACTTTTGTTATTGCCATGGTTTTATAATTTTATGTTTTACATAAGGGCCGGATTAATTTGCCTGCCAGACAAAAATTAAACGCAAGTATATTTTATATGAATTCTTATCTAATTTATTAATTTTTTTCAACATAAACAATGGCTTGATTTTTGAGCGATATTGCACACCGGAACTATATTTGCCTTGAAAAACTTAATTATTCAAATCTATGAAAAGAAATACCTTATACCTGATTTTTCTCTTGTCAACTGTGTTTTTCTCTTTTAAGAAAGACGGGGGCACGGTAACGGTCAAAAATCTAAAAATCCAAGCACCTTTTGATATGCCCGACATAAAAGTCCCTGATTTTATCGATTGTAAAGCATTTCCGATTACCCGTTTCGGGGCTATCCAGGGAGACAAAGAAAAAACATCCCTGGCTATTTCAAAAGCCATTGATGAAGCCAGCAAAACCGGAGGTGGAATAGTCATTATACCCGAAGGGAAATGGCTAACCAAACAAATTCATCTTAAGAGCAATGTCAATTTACACCTGGACAAGGGAGCAGTCCTTCTCTTCTCGGAAGATCCTGTCGACTATTTGCCTGCCGTTCATTCAAGCTGGGAAGGGCTGGAATGTTACAACTATTCCCCGCTGATCTATGCTTATCAGTGTAAAAATATAGCGATTACGGGTGAAGGCAAAATAGAGGCAAAAATGGACATCTGGGAACAATGGTTCTCGCGGCCAAAAGCCCACCTTGAAAGTCTAAAAAGACTGTGCAACTTATCGTTTCAAAATGTGCCGGTTGAAGAAAGGCAGATGGCCAATGACTCTGCACATCTCCGGCCGCAGTGTATCCAGTTCAACCGCAGCGAGAACATCCTGTTGGAAGGAATTTCAATTTTCAACAGCCCTTTTTGGACCATTCACCTTTATCTATCCAAAAATATTGTAGTCAGAAACCTAAAAGTAATGGCCCACGGACACAATAATGACGGGATTGACCCGGAAATGAGCCAGAATGTGTTGATTGAAAATTGCACCTTCGACCAGGGTGATGATGCCATTGCCGTAAAATCGGGAAGGAGTCCGGAAGGATGGAGGTCAAAAACTCCTTCAAAAAACATAGTCATCCGCAATTGTACCGTAAAAAATGGGCATCAGTTATTGGCAATCGGAAGTGAATTATCAGGAGGTATTGAAAACATATTTATTGACAGCTGCACGGTGGTCGACGGCGCCAAATTGAATCACCTGGTTTATATCAAGACCAACGAATACATGGGCGGATTTGTTAAAAACATTTATGCAACCAATATAAAATCGGGAAAAATCGACCAGGGGATATTGGGCATTGAAACAGATGTACTGTATCAATGGAAAGACCTGCTTCCGGCATTAAAAAAACGGCTGACGCCCATTTCTGATATTTATCTAACAAACGTACAGGCAAGTGATGTGAAATTTATTTCCAAAATATCCGGGCAAAAAGATTTACCCATAAAAAACATTACCTTGAAAAAGATTTCAACCGGCACCATACATGAAAAGAAATACATCAACGAGAATGTCATAAATTTCAGAAATGAAGACTAAGTATTAATCAACTAACTAGAATTCAATCAGTACCATCGTTTTCGTAGAATCCAGCCTTGAAAAATCATATTTTTTGAGTATTTTTGAGAAAACCACGAATTAAGATGGCACTAACCACAGAGAACATACTATTAATCGGTTCTATTCTTTTATTTATCTCTCTAATTGCAGGGAAAACTTCATCAAAATTTGGAGTACCCATTTTAATCCTGTTTTTAGGAGTCGGAATGCTGGCCGGTTCAGATGGGATAGGCGGAATTTATTTTGACAATCCCAAAACAGCCAAGTTTATTGGAATTGTAGCTCTGAATTTCATCTTGTTCTCAGGTGGTTTGGAAACAGGATGGCAAACGGTAAAACCTGTCCTCTGGCAGGGGATATCGCTTTCAACCCTGGGAGTCATACTGACTGCTGTTTCTGTAGGAATTTTTGTCTGGGCTGTTACCGATTTTTCAATATATGAAGGGCTACTGCTGGGTTCGATTGTTTCTTCAACAGATTCTGCTGCAGTTTTCTCAATTTTACGGTCAAAAAATATTGCCCTGAAAGGGAATATTCGCCCCACCCTTGAAATGGAAAGCGGAAGCAACGATCCCATGGCTTATATCCTGACCATTGCTTTTACCGGATTGGTGATCAATCAGGATTCAAGCCTGCTGAGTATAATTCCTTTATTTTTACGGCAATTGTTGCTGGGGGGATTGATGGGCTTTGTTGCAGGAAAAGTTGGGACATTCGTGATTAATAAAATCAAGCTTGATTACGATGAATTATATATCGTGCTGGTCATCGCCATTATGTTTTTCAGCTTTTCGGCGACCGATTTTATTGGCGGCAACGGATTTCTGGCCATTTATATTTGTGCGATATACCTGGGAAATCAGGAATTAATCCATAAGAAAAAAATTCTGAAATCATTCAACAGTTCGGCTTGGCTCATGCAGATCATCCTGTTTCTCACACTTGGATTGTTGGTATTTCCCAGTAAAGTAATTCCTTTCATTGGCATCGGGTTGATTATATCCATGTTTTTAATATTTGTAGCAAGGCCATTGAGCGTTTTCATCAGTTTATTACCCTTCAAAATCCAATCCAAAAGCAGGTTGTTCATTTCCTGGGTTGGACTCCGGGGTGCAGTACCCATTGTTTTTGCCACTTATCCCTTAATTGCGGGTGTGGCTAAAGCAGACATGATTTTCAACATTGTTTTTTTCATTTCGGTTACTTCGGTTTTAATTCAGGGGACCTCCCTGCCCATGGTTGCCCGGTGGCTGCACCTCACCCTGCCAGCCGAGCTCAAGCCTAAAACCCAGACAGACATTGTACTTTCGGATGGCATCAAGTCCCAGTTGACCGATATTGTTATTCCTGAAGATAGTCCCATCATCGGCAGGCAAATCGTGCAACTCAAATT
>JAUZOH010000380.1 GCA_030706565.1 Bacteroidota bacterium
CATTCCCAAAAAGAGCGAATGTGAGAATTTACTGGTTCCGGTTTGTATATCAAGTTCACATATAGCTTATGGATCAATTCGTATGGAACCTGTATTCATGATACTTGGCCAGAGCGCTGCTACTGCAGCTGTTCTTTCCATCGAAAAGAAGGTGGCGGTGCAGGATCTGAACTATAATATTTTAGAAAAACAACTCCTGCAGGATTCTCAAATCCTTGAATCGGGTAAGTAGAAAAAAGTATTGATTTAAAAGAAAATATTGATATTCCATATTTATGGATGTAAAATAACACTCTAATCCAAGGCTTTAAATGGTTTAAGGTGCAAATTATTTATTCAAAACCTTTTTTTATCCAATAAGGGGAATTGTTTTCCATTTTCCTTATTCGATATGAAATTTAAAAATCATCATGAAAAGATCAATTTACCTGTTTACCCTTTTTTTATTTTTTTTATGTTTTCAATGTTTCGCTCAATCCGGGACGCATCTTTGTAATCCTTCGAGCCAGTACTTCGTATTTTTAAGGTCTTCAGATGGTTATCACGGGCAATCTGCCTGGAAGATGAAAAAATACAGCGAAGTTCCCAATGAAGGCAAGACAATATCTCAGGCCAATTACCCAACTTCGGACTGGTACTCTGCAATTGTTCCGGGAACAGTACTTACTTCCCTGGTTAAGAATGGAGTATATCCAGATCCTTATTTCGCCGACAATAACCGGAAGAGCCGCAAGCTGATTCCGGATATTGCAGAGGCAGGGAGAGAATTTTATCATTATTGGTTCCGCACAGAGTTCGTTATTCCCCGGAATTTTAAGGGCAAGGACATTTGGCTCAAATTCCATGGAATTAATTACCGTTGCGAGATCTGGTTGAATGGAAAATTGTTAGGCCAAATGGCAGGTATGTTCAACAGCAAGAGCTTTGACATTACTTCAGTGGCCAACCTTTCAGGTAAAAATGCTTTGGCGGTGAGTGTGTTGCCTGTTGATTTCCCAGGTGACACCAAAACTAAGGGAGATCGTCCCGGAGCAGTTGGAGAAAACAGAAATGGTGGCGATGGTGAAATAGGTAAGAATGTAACCATGTTGATGAGTGCCGGCTGGGACTTTACTGCTCCCGATGGAATTCGTGACAGGAATACCGGGATATGGCGCGATGTGGAACTTTATGCAACAGGTAATGTATGCCTGGAAAATCCGTTTGTGCAGACTAAATTGCCCTTACCCGATACCACCTCATCCAGGCAAACCATTTCTGTGGAAGTGGTGAATTATTCAAATATTTCTCAAACTGGCGTATTGCAAGGATTTATTCCGGAAAATAAAATCAGTTTTGAGAAAAAAATCACATTAGCTCCCAGGCAAAGGGAAACTGTTATTTTCAGCCCGGAAGAATACAGGCAGCTTCAATTTAAAAATCCGAAACTTTGGTGGCCTGTTAACAAAGGAAAGCAGAATTTGTACACGTTGCAGTTGAAATTTATCAGCCCGTCAAAAATGATCAGCCACAGTATATCGACCCGTTTCGGAATCCGGGAGATCAGTTCGGATCAGAATACTCCCGATCATTCCAGGCGTTTTCTGGTCAATGGGAATCCGGTATTTGTCAGGGGAACCAACTGGGTCCCGGAGGCTATGCTTAAAAATTCGGAGCAAAGGACATTTACTGAATTAAAATATACACGCCAGGCAGGGCTTAATTTCATACGTTTATGGGGCGGAGGAATTTCGGAATCGGATTATTTCTTCCAATTGTGTGATGAATTTGGCTTTTTAGTTTGGACTGAATACTGGATGACCGGTGATACTCATTTACCTTTGGATACTGCCTTATATTTTCTGAATTTAAGGAATACCCTTAAAAGGATCAGAAATCATCCTTCCCTGGCTTACTATGTTTCATCAAACGAATCAAAAGAAATGCCGGGTGCTCCTTTGGTTTTTCATGATTTGGACAGTACCCGCGGTTATCAGATGCAATCGGAGTGCTGTGGCGTTCATGATGGCAGCCCTTATAAGTATGAGAATCCCATGCAGTATTTTGAAAATACGGCTTCTGCCAGGGGAAGCAGGGTAGACGGATTTAATCCCGAATATGGGGCTCCCTGCCTTCCTGTCGTTGAAAGTTTGAGAAAAATGATGCCTGAAAAAGACCTTTGGCCCATTAATGATACTATCTGGAAATATCTGGATGGCAACGGTTTTCATCAGGTGGTGACAAAGTACAAACAGGCAGTCGATCAATTCGGAGAATCCTCATCTATAGAAGAATTTTCCAAAAAGGCACAATTTGTAGGTGCCATGAATTTCCGTTCTATCTGGGAAGTATGGGATTATAACAAGTTTAATTACGGTGACCGATTTGCTTCAGGTTTCTTTTTCTGGTATCACAACTGCCCTTTGCCTCAGGTAGCCGGCCGTATGTACGATTACTATCTGCAGCCTACTGCAGCATTGTATTATTCACAAAATGGACTGGCTCCCCTGCATCCGCAATTTGATTATTTGAAAAATACTGTTTCTGTTTATAATGATTACAGGATAACATTTGCAGGCTATTCGGTCGAGGCCGCCGTATATAATATGGACGCGCAAAAGGTTTGGTCGAAATCTGTCAAAATATCCATTCCTTCGGATGGAGTGGTTAATGATATATTTAAAATTGACTTTCCGGAGAATGTTTCCCAAGTCCATTTTATAAAGCTTAACTTAAAAAATCCTTCCGGAAAGGTGATTGCTGATGCTTTTTACTGGAGGTCTAAAGATCCGTATAAAGGCCCATGGACACTGACAGGCCCGGCCGTGTCAGGCTTTCAGGACATCAATAAACTTCCTGCTGCTAAAGTGGATATGAAGGTGTCAAAAGTAGCAGAAAAGGAACAAATTGTTCTGAATGTTAATGTTTCAAACAATTCAAAATCTGTGGCCTTTTTTAATCAGTTGAAATTAAAAGATAAAAATGGCAAGTTGATTATTCCTGTATTTTATTCTGATAATTTCTTTTGCCTGTTGCCTGGGGAATCCAAGACAGTTGCCTTAACCGTTTTCAACCGTTTTGCATCCTGCAGGGAGGCTCGGTTGTCTTTGGAAGGTTGGAATGTTAAAGAAGAAACAATAATTGTAAAATAATACGAAATGAAAAAGTCTGTATATTTAATTGCCTTGATGTTGGGTTCATTGGGCTATCAGGCCTTTGCCCAAAAAGATTTTACTCTTTTATCCCCTGATAAATCGGTGAAATTCATTCTTGAAGTGGCCGATAGTATTAATTATTCCGTAGCTGTTGATAATAAGGGAGTTGTAGGGAAATCTAAAATCTCATTTACCACCGATGCTTCCAGAAAAGCAGGATGGAAAGTAGTGGGTACAAAAAGGACTTTTATCAATGAATTATTGACTCCTGTTGTAAGGCAGAAGAGTAAATCTATACAGGACAGATGTAATCAACTGCATCTTGATTTTAGCAACGGGCTTTCCCTTGAATGCAGGGCGTATAATAATGGTGTCGCCTGGCGATGGATAACTTCTTATAAGAAGGAATACAAGGTGCTGGATGAAAAAGTGGGGTTTAGTTTTGATAAAA
>JAUZOH010000381.1 GCA_030706565.1 Bacteroidota bacterium
GCGTTCCCATTAATAAGCCGGTGACGTTTAATTTGGAAGAGGCCAAACATGCGGAGCAAGATAGTCTTTCCATCATCGAACTTGCCGAAGAACTGCCATTTTCGATTGCCAATGCTCATAAAAATTAGGGAAACGATTTTCCGGTATCCAAGGTTATTGTGTCTTCGTCGAGCCCAGTTCCAGATGTTCCTCCACAATATCCTGTCTAATAGATAGAAAGCTTTCTTCGAGCAGACGTGCCTGTGGTAATTAGCCCATCCAGTGATAACCGGGTTCAGGTTTCGGATTAAAACTGCAGCTGTGAACCCCTGTGTTTCAAAATAATATCCTTCAACTTTTCTTTCACCGATTTGATTGCCTCCTTTGTTGGACATATAAGAAGTTTACCTTTCGGGAACATTCTTATGTTCTGTCCAAGGAAGTTAAAGCCCTCGGAGATGTGGGTTATTTTGGTTTTCTCCAGCGATAATTGCAACCCTCTTTGTCCGAGGAATTCCTCGATCAGGGGTTTGACCTTGTTTTCCAGTATTTCCTTATAGGATGCGGTAACGATGAAATCGTCGGCATAACGGACAAGGTGGATTTTGTGCGGGTTGTTCTTACGGCAACCATCTGGCCTGATCTTAATATCGAAGACTTTATCGATGGCCGCTTCAAGCCCGTCAAGGGTCATGTTGGCCAGAGTGGGAGAGATGATCCCTCCCTGCGGGGTACCCTGAGTTGTAGGATAGAGTTGTTTGTTCTCAATAAATCCGGCTTTGAGCCATTGTTGCAGTACCTTTTTGTCCATCGGGATGTTTTGCACTAACCAATGATGGTTGATGTTGTTAAAACAGCCTTTGATGTCCCCTTCCAATATCCATGTTGCACTGTCTTTTCTTGAAAGGTGTATGTAACACCGTTCAATGGCATCGTGGCAGCTTCGTTTTTGGCGAAAACCGTACGAACCTTTGTCGGCCAGTGTTTCGGATATTGGTTCAAGGGCCAGAAGGTGTAAAGCCTGGAATGCCCGGTCTTTCATGGTTGGTATTCCCAACGGACGTTTCTTCCCGTTCTTTTTGAGAATGTAAAGGCGACGCAGGGGCAATGCTTTGTAGCCCTTCCTGACTAAAGATAAGGCTGCCCGGAATTTTTGAGTAGGGGTTTTCCAACACACCCTGTCCGTTCCCGGGGTGCGTTTTCCTGAATTTTCTGTAACCCGTTTTACAGCCAATAGCTTAGCCGCAAACGAGTGGGTAAGAATCTATTGTAAAGCCTTGGCTTTATTATGTTTTCCTTCCCTTGTTGCCTTTGCAATACGTAATTGTAATGACTTTACCGACCGTTTAACCTTCTTCCAGTCGATGGAGTTCCAATTCTTCAGCCTTGTTTCTGGTGCACAATCCTTATGATCGGACTTCATTTGCGGTTCCTGAATTAGAGTTTTACTACAATGTTCTTGCAAAAGAGAACCAGATGGAAGTGGGCATATCCCAATCGTTACAAAGGGGCATTTGCTTTCTCCATCCTCCCATACCTGCCCGGCATTGTGTGCGCTTTACGGCGAACCTACCTTCTGCAACGAAGGAGCAGGACAGGCTTACCACGTTCCGTCCAAATAACAGGATGGGTTAGGTGCTGCCTATATACTGGAAGAGCTGTATCCATGTGCTTGCAGATAACGTGCTTGTATCTTGTCTTCTTGCCATTTTGGCCAATGTGTGTCAACAACTTTCACATTTACGCGCATGACGGTACGTCAACGACAGTTTACCTCTATTCACCATACCACCCAAGCCAACACCTTCCGGAATGTTGTTACCCATCTGGGAATCTTTTCCAGGCAGCTTCACACTCCAACGTTGCCATTGACGCATGTGCCGGTAGGCTACTCATGATGGAACATGAGGTTAAATCATTCCTAAAATAAAAGAACGTTTAATAGTTATTTGGAAAGCCTCGTGTCGCACTTAATATTACGCCTAATGTCCTGTAACTTCAATATTACTGTTATTCCCTATTTTTTCCCTTAATTTAAAAATTATTCATGTTATACCAATCAAAATTAAAAAACTTATCAATAAGTTGTTAAATTTTAATGAATTAATTTGAAAATTAGAATAAGGCAGGCCAAAGGCCAATAAAACGGAACAGGTTACTATTCGGACGGATAAAATAGGCTGCTTTTAAAGTGGACAGCCGCAGGAAAACAGGATTGTTTGAGTTGGGTAGGGGTGCGAACCGAAACCCAATTACAATACACTGAGACCTCACTTTTTATCGTATATTAAAAAGTGAGGTAAAACCAGGATCCTTAAAAAGGTTGATCCCCTGTTAGTCAAATGACTTCATTCAGGCTGCCCATGCGGTAACCCTGCAGGTCAACGGCAATAAACTTGAAACCAAAGGCTTTTAGTTGGCGGGACAGTTCCGTGGCAAAAGGCTCGATAAAGAGTTTTTGCCTGTCTTCTGCTGCTACTTCAATGCGGGCCAGATTTCCGTGGCAGCGTACCCGGACGGTTTTAAAACCGGCATCAATCAGGTATTTTTCGGACTTTTCTATTTTTTCCAAATCTTCTTTGTTGATGTTGTTCCCGTAAGGTATCCTTGAATACAGGCAGGCATAAGCCGGTTTGTTCCAGGTGGGTAGGTTAAGTTCTTTGGAAAACTGCCGTATTTCGGCTTTGGTAATCTTATTTTCCAGCAGCGGACTGAGTACTTTCACCTCCCGGGTGGCTTTCATGCCGGGGCGGTAATCTTTTAAATCATCGAAATTACTGCCGTCGAGCACATAAGCAATGCCCATCTTTTCAGCCTCAGAACGGATACGCCCAAATTCAACCTTCTTGCACAGGTAACACCTGTTTACGGGATTATGTTTGATGTCTTCTTCAATTTCAGGTGAATTGACAATGATGTGTTTTACACCAACCAGGGCTGCAATTTTCTTGGTGTCTTCAAGTTCATAACGGGGCAGGGCAGGGGAATCTATCGTGATGGCGCATACATCATCGCCCAAAGCTTCTTTGGCTGCTGCAATCAAAAACGAACTGTCCACTCCTCCCGAAAAAGCAACGGCAACTTTTTCCAGTTTTTTAAGATAAGCAATTAAATTGCTGTATTTTGTGTTTTCTATCATTGCAATAATTTGAAAGCGTAAAATTAGAATAATATGTAATATCCGGGATAGTACTTTTTAATTTAAAATTTAATGAGCATAACAAGCAGGAAGGTGAATTGTTCAAAGAAGTTCTTACAGGAGGCGGATTATTTGTATATATCTTTTCTGTGACCAACGGGAACCACAGTAATAATTATTTTATCATCATCAATTTCCTACGAAAATAATTAATTTAAGTTTCTCAACTAAATATTTTCCTGAACGGAATAAAATTTAAAGTCAGTGATTTATTGTCCTTCATTTACCAAGGGGCTAAAACAGGCCGGTGATTAATTAAAAAGTTCCAGGACTTTCCTCCGCGAAGCGTTAAAAACAAAATCCTTATTGACTGCGTACTGTCTGAATGAAGCCGACGCCAGGAGGCGGAATGAGTTGACGCAGTCACAGTCTTTTTTGTAAACTTTTTGTGACGA
>JAUZOH010000382.1 GCA_030706565.1 Bacteroidota bacterium
CGTTGGCTTTAGCCAACGGATTGAAGGGGGAAACAGAATTATGGGCTTTAGCCCAAAGAATTAATCTTTTCGAATTTCAGGATAAAGAGATAATGAAAAGCAAGTAGAAAGGATTAAAAATGATGAGAAATCTTTATTGCCGTTGGCTTTAGCCAAAACATTTGTAAAAATCATTCTGAAATGGCTTAAAAATTCAATAATTTGGGCTAAAGCCCAATGAATATCTTATATCATCAGTATCCGTCAGCTGAAGCTGATAGACATGATTAATACATATTATTTAATGTGAGATTTCATATTAATCCTGCTAAAGCGCATAACATTGAATAAATGCAAGAAAATCTATGAGATCAGATTTCATTGCCGTTGGCTTTAGCCAACGGATTGAAGGGGAAACCAGAATTATGGGCTTTAGCCCAAAGAATTAATCTTTTTGTATTTCAAGATAAAGAGATAATGAAAAGCAAATAAAAAGGATTAAAAATCATGAGAAATCTTTATTGCCGTTGGCTTTAGCCAAAACATCTGCAAAAATCATTCTGAAATTGCTTAAAAATTCAATAATTGGGCTAAAGCCCTATGAATATCTTATATCATCAGCATCCGTCAGCTTCAGCTGACGGCAATGAAAGCCCAAAATTTAGGAGAATGAAAAGCTATATCAATTTTCCAAACCTAACAGGTTTCCAATACTTGTTAGGTTTGGAAAGTTCTATGTGGCTTGTTTAATCTGCTAATCGGTTTTCTGTAAAGATTTCGCCATTTCACGGCTAGTGCAGGCTGAGTGGTTTCCCTCTTTGGGGTTTGTTGATGCTGTTGAGATTTAATCCTTAATCTTTTCTTTATTTAGCATAATAACAAAATAATTTCTTTTTATTGGAGTTTATCATACTGAGCTTTAGGGTTTATATGATGATTTAATTGTTAAGTTATAGACTATCAATGTATAGTAAATTATTTGTGCTTAATGTGTAACATTTTTTAATCCTCTGGCGTCTTATGACCAAAAACCGGTAATAAACTTGGGCAGGTTGCGCAACCTGTTCATCATTATCAAAATTTTATTTAATTTTAGAATGAAAATTTTACATGCATTAATTGTTTTGTTCCTGTTATGGGGAACAACAACCTTATCCTTTGGTGGCTCGGAAAATGGCAGCATTAAAGGCAAGATATTTAACAGGGCAGATGGAAAGCCAGTAGAGGCTGTAGCAGTGGTATTGCGGGCTTTACCCGATTCAACGGTAAAAAGTTCATTATTTACGGATTCCACGGGTATGTATTCCTTTAGTGTGCCTGCAGGCGATTATTTTGTTTCTGTTCAGATGGTGGGGTACAAAACAGTCAAGACGGAAAAAATTACTTTATCTGCTTCTCAGGAAAAAGAATTGTTGCCCATTTTCCTGGAAAATTATGATTATAAGCTGAAAGAAGTGACGGTTACTGCACAACGTCCGTTTATTGAGCAAAAAGCCGACCGTATTGTGATGAATATAAGCGAAAGTATTACCAATAGTGGTGAAACGGCCTATGACCTTCTGAAAAAAGCTCCCGGCGTATATCTTGATAAGGATGATAATATTATTCTTCGGGGTAAGGGCGGGGTACTGGTTACCTTTAATGACCGGCAGACTCATCTTTCAGCCAAAGATTTGGCTAATTATCTGAAAGGCATGCAATCCTCAGAAATCGACAAGATTGAAATCATCACCAATCCCCCTGCCCGTTACGATGCAGCCGGAAATTCAGGCATTATCAACATCAAAACAAAGAAAAACCTGAAACCCGGGTTAAACGGGAGTATCTATTCCGGGGCAACCCGGAAAAGCAAGAAATCCGAGATTTATGCCGGCGGAAACATGAATTTTCGCTATGGAAAATGGAATGTATATGGAAACTATAATCCGGGTACTTATGCAGGAAACTGGAACAGTAACCTCGACAGGAAAATGACCGGGGTCCGTTTTGACCAGGACGTTGATGGGGACTGGCGCTACAATGCCAATTCTTTTAATGCAGGGGTTGATTATGATATCAACAGGCAAAATACGATAGGGATTATGGTCAGGGGATACGGAAATACAGAAAAAGATCATAGTACCAGCAATATTTATGCTTATGGAACAGGTGCGAGCCCGGATTCCATTATCAGTTCCCCCAGCAGGACCAATTATAATTTTGACAATATGTCTTATAACCTGAATTTTAAATCTAACCTGGATACTTCCGGAAAGGTATTAAATGTGGACATTGACTATGCAACCTTCAATAATAACAGTACAGCATATAATGACAATTATTTTTATTTTGGCAATGGTTCAGAAAAACGTCCTCCTTTCTTTTTGAAAGGTACTACTCCCTCGGATATTACTGTTCAATCCGATAAGATTGACTATGAGAATCCCTTTAAAAAGTATTTCAAGTTGGAAGCCGGGGCTAAATTCAGCAGGGCAGTAACGAAAAATAATTTGAATTATCAGGAAAAACATTCGGATGTTTGGGTAGACGATGCTTCCCGTTCCAATCAATTCGATTATTATGAAAATGTCCTGGCCGGATACTTCAGTTTATCCTATGATAAATCCAAAACCAGTATTAAGGCCGGGTTGAGGGCTGAAAATACCTGGAGCAAAGGCAATTCGGTTACCATGAATAAAATGGTGAAACGTTCTTACCTGGATTGGTTCCCTACATTTTTTATACAGGAAAAACTCTCAGAAAATCATTCTCTGGGCTTTTCATACAACCGCCGCATCGACCGGCCCAATTACCAGGATCTGAACCCTTTTGTCACTTATCTTGATCAATATACTTATGGAGTGGGAAATGCCTTTCTTGATCCTCAATATACCCATACTTTTTCTCTGACCCATTCCTATAAAAATGCTTTGATCACTTCCTTAAGCTATAGCCATACCACTGATGTCATTACTGAAATTGTTGAACAGAATGATTCTACCAGAGTGGCATACCAGACCAAGCAAAACCTCAATAGCATGGATAACCTCAGCCTTAATGTAAACTTTAATTTTAATCCTGTTAAGTGGTACAGGACAAATAACAATGTGACAACTTTTTATAACCAATATAAGCGTAAAGTTGCTTCCCAGGGGCAGGTAAATGACCAGACCAGTTTCAGGTTTAATACGGTCAATACCTTTACATTGCCCAAAAATTATTCTGTGGAATTGTCGGGTTTCTACCAGTCAAAAATGCTTTACGGAATGTTCAGGATAAAGTCTTTATATTCCTTTGACTTGGGTATTCAAAAGGATTTCCTGAAAGATAATAAAGCCACGCTGAAACTTACTGTTCGCGACATTTTTAAGACCATGAAGAGCGTTGCTGATTTAAAATATGACAATATAGATATTGTTTCCAGAAATACATGGGACAGCCGCAGCATAAACCTGAATTTTTCCTATCGTTTCGGCAGTTCCGATATAAAACCATCCCGCCAGCGTTCCACCGGTATCGACAGCGAACAGGGCCGCATAGGGAAAGGACGGTAATATTGTAGAAACGCAGGGAAAAAAATTGTAAATGCAGGGATAAATATTGTAGGA
>JAUZOH010000383.1 GCA_030706565.1 Bacteroidota bacterium
GGCCTGGGTATCGTCATTAAAATAATCTTTCATGTTGATATTCCGGTCTTTAAAATATTTATAGCCTTGTTTCTGATTTATGTCGGAATAAAAATGCTGGTGGGTAATCCTTTTCATTGTCACAATCATTTTTATACCTCAAATAAAAATGATGTTATTTTCGAAGATACTCAGGTTGCAGGAGACAGTATTGAAAATGCCGAACATAACGTGATTTTTGGCAGTGCTATTTTTGATTTACAGAATACGGAGATCAAAAAGAATCCTTCAGTTTTCACTCTTCATACTGTATTTGGAAAATCAGTTGTCAAATTGAAGAAAGGTACACCCTTGAAGGTAGAGGTGAATACTGCTTTTGCCGGTGTAAATCTGCCGAACGGGAATACAACGGTTCTCGGAAATTCAAAATATGTATCGGATAGTCTGGATGTAAATAAAAATTATCTTTTTATAAAGGCCGATGTGGTGTTTGGTGGTCTTGACATAGTTTATGAATAAAAATTTATGGAAAAAATTGCCATTTTCCCCGGTTCCTTTGATCCTTTCACAATTGGCCATGAGTCGGTAGTCCGCAGAGCGTTATCACTTTTTGATAAGATAATTATTGCAATCGGAGTCAACAAGAACAAGAAAGAGTATTTTACACTCGAAGCCCGCATGGCTGCTATAGAATCTGTATTCAAAAATGATGAAAACATTATTGTCGATCATTATGATGACCTTACTGTAGATTATTGCAGAAAACATAAGGCTAAATATATTCTGAGGGGATTACGCACTGCTGCTGATTTTGAATATGAACGGGCCATCGCCCAGGCAAATAAAGCAATGGATCCTGAAATTGAATCTGTTTTCCTGCTTACTGTTCCGGAACATACTTTTATAAATTCATCAATAGTACGTGATATCCTTTTACATGGTGGTGACGCTTCTTTATTCCTGCCTAAGAACTTGGATCTTGATACATATAAGAAAGGAAGTCTGTCCTTTTGAGGTTTTAATTTCGGTACATAGATAAATGAAATATAACTATTCCCGTCTTTTTTTCGTCTTGTTTTTTTTAGGGGTTGTCTTTTCTCAGGCTTGGTCACAAACTACCGTGACGGGTTGTGCTCCTGATTATGCAGGGAGTGAACTGATCCTTAATTCGTACTCTGACCCTTTTACAGGATCTGAAAAAGAAATTTCAAGGTGTCCGGTCGATAAACAGGGAAATTTTTCACTTAAGTTCCAGATTCAGGAAACCCAGTCTGTTTTTCTTCACCTGGGTATTTACAACTGCAATTTGTATGTTAAACCCGGAGTGAACTATCAGGTGGTTCTGCCTTCAAAAAAATTAAAGTCACCGGCCGATGAAGTAAATCCTTATTTTGAGGAAACTACTTTAGCCCTGAGTGCAAGGGAATCCGATGGTGATTCTCTGAATGCCAAAATCCTTGCCTTCGATGATCGTTTTTATCCCTGCCTGAATAAATTTCTGCTGATGAAAAGGGGGAAAACCCTGTTTCATTCTTTAGATTCGGCCATTCTCACGCTTTCTGTCTCGTTCACACCACAGGACACCAATTATTTTGAGAATTATGTAAAATATCGCATCGGACTTTTACGATTCTTGGTTTTTCAACATCCTGCCCGTTCTACTTCCGATTCCTTATTCCTGACCCGGAAAATACTTTACCACAATACTGCCTATATTGAATTGTTTAATCAGGTATATGATAAATATTTCCTGTTTTTTGGGCGTACAAAGAAGGGTGAAAAAATATATGATGATATTGGCAGGGACAAGAGTTATGCGGAATTAAGGCAGACCCTGGGAAGTGATTTGACCCTTGGAAATAAAGCTTTGCTTGAATTGGTTATTTTAAAAGGCCTGCATGATGAATTTTATGGAAGCAATTTCTCCCGTTCGGCTTTGTTGAACGTATTGGATTCCTTGCGGTCGTCTACGCAGATTGAAGAACACCGGTCAATTGCAGATCATATCAGGGCTAAAGTTACCCGTTTGTTGCCTGGTTTTGAACCTCCCCCTTTTACCTTGTACAATGCAGACAGTACACTGGTAAAACTTTCTGATTTTAAGGGAAAATGGGTTTATCTGAATTTCGGAGTTACCATGAGTTATACCTGCATGAAGGAAGATGAAATTCTGGACAGGCTGGAGAAAAAATTTAAAGGACAATTTAAAATAGTTACGGTAAGCTTTGACGATAATTTCAAAACGATGAGGAATTATGTGAAACGGAAGGGTTATACCTGGACTTTCCTTTATTGCGGCAACCAGACCTCTCTTTTAAAGGAATATAACATCAGGGCTTTTCCGACCTGCTATTTGATCAATCCAGATGGTAAACTGAGCATTTCTCCCGCTCCTTTACCGTCCGAGAATATCGAACTTACTATATTCTCGGCGATGAGAAGCAGGGGCGATTTATGATTTTATTAAACCTGCTTTTTCAAAAACATCGATTAATGAGGCATAGGTGTTTTCCAGGGGTTGACTTAATTCTTCCTTTGAAAACCATTTTGCTTCGGTGATGTCTTCTTTTGTTAGCGGCACCGGTTTTACAAAATCTTCATAAAACATATTAAACCAGGATGTCCTTTTGAGGACGGTCACCCCGTGTAAATTGTAAGTATGAAAGGTCTGATGCAGAAGTCCGGATAGTTTGATGTTTTTCAGGCCTACTTCTTCCCAGATTTCACGAATGGCCGTTTGTTCAGCAGTTTCACCTTTTTCGGCTTTGCCTTTGGGTAAATCCCATTTGTTGAAGCGCTTAATTAGAAGTATTTTCCCTTCGCTGTTTTTGATAATTCCACCGGCGGCTTCAATTAAACGATAACAGGAAATAAAATCTCCAAGAAGGACTTCTAAATTTTCGGCATAAATAAAAAGTTTATTAACTTCGACCCTGTCTTCAAAGAGATGAATGATCTTAAGTAATTCTTCTTTAGAGGAATATTTGAAAAAAAGACCATTTTCTTTGCTGATATAATCCTTTATGTTATCGATCAGGAAAATAGTCCTGTTGTTATAAAAAACTTTATACATTTGTGACATGATAAACAGAGAAAAAATAATTGCCCAATACTTATTGCAAAGTAAAGCAATAAAATTAGAACCTGCAAACCCATTTACCTGGGCCTCGGGTATGCATGCCCCTATTTATTGTGATAACCGGAAAACATTGTCGCTTCCCGAGATAAGATCGGTCATCAGGGATGAATTCACCAAAATGATCAGTGAAAATTTTGTTCAAGCCGAGATGATTGCTGGAGTTGCTACAGGTGCCATCGCACAGGGCGCTTTGGTTGCTGATAAGATGAACCTTCCTTTTGTTTATGTTAGGTCTGAGCCTAAAAAGCATGGTTTGGAAAACCTGATAGAAGGGATTGTGGTTCCGGGGAAAAAGGTGGTTGTGGTAGAAGATCTTATTTCTACCGGGGGCAGTAGCTTAAAAGCTGTGGAATCTTTAAGAAAAGCCGGGTGCCGGGTGCTTGGGCTGGTAGCTATTTTCTCCTATGGCTTTGACAAGGCCATTGAAAACTTCAAAAATGCCAA
>JAUZOH010000384.1 GCA_030706565.1 Bacteroidota bacterium
AGAACTTTTGTATAGGTGTACCTCATTAGGGCCGATTACCGAATTAATAATTTTCGGATCGCTTGCTTCCAGGGCATTTACCTCGCCTGGTATTATAGGATCGTTTGGAGTTGCCCGATAATTACCTCTTGTAACAAAAATCCAACCTTCTGTTCCTTCAAACTTAATGCCATTAGGATATTCATTACTGATTTTCATTTTGACTCCATTTGCATACAAGGCCTCGGTTTTAAAATTTCCGTGTACGTCCCACAATCCTTTTTTGGGAAACTCTGCAGTGCCCCATACTTCAACCGGGCCACTATGTTCCATATTCATAGCCCAATGGGCACAATCAATATGATGAGATCCCCACCCAGTAATCATTCCGGCGCCAAACTGTTCACAACGCAACCAACCCGGACGGTCGTATCCCTTTTGAGGATGTACGCGATTTTCGGTATAATAAACATAGGGAGTGGAACCTAACCACATATCGTAGTTAAGATTAGAAGGAATGGGCATTTCAGCTTCTTCTTCTCCTGACGGGTCACTGGGTAAACCGACATAGACTGTCTTCAATTGTCCAATCCGGCCGTTTCTTACCAATTCAGCGGCATAACGGAACTGTGCCATGGATCTTTGCTGACTTCCTATCTGAAAGATTCTGCCAGTTTTATGCACTGCATTACATAATGCCCTGCCTTCAGCAATGGTCAGCGATGTAGGCTTTTGTAAATAAACATCTTTTCCGGCCCTTACCGCATCCATACCAATCAGCGCATGCCAATGATCGGGCGTGCTGACTACTACCGCATCAATGTCTTTATTTTGAAGTAATTCCCTGTAATCATGATAAACGGATACACCATCATAAGGTTGTCCAAATTTATTGGTATAATATTTATTGACAAACGACCTTGCATCAGCTGCCCGGTTGGTATCGAGATCGCAAACAGCCATTATCCTTGCAAAATCATATTGCAAAATACCAGGCATATCATGCGCCCTGGATATCCGGCCTGTACCGATTGCACCAATATTAATCCTTTCGCTGGGAGCATTTTTCCCGAAAACGCTGGCAGGTACTATAGTTGGGAAACCAAAAATCAAGGCCGTTGTCGTAGCGGCTTTTGCCGATGTCTTCAAAAATTCCCTTCTCGATTGTTCGGTTTTAATCATTTCATTAAGGTTTTTAATGTTATTTTGTCACTGTAACCTTTGGTAATGCGCTATAATATGTCCAGGCGCTTTCTGCTTTTTCTTTTGCCAAGTGTCCGTTAAATACAACAAACCTGTATTTTAAAACATAGGAATGGCCAGGTATTAAGACCCAATCCTTGTTTTTAACAGGAGTAAAATTTGCATACATATCCCCTCTTCGATTTGTATTTAAGGGCCAGATACGAAGCGGTTCCGGATGATTAAAATTACCGGGATAGGACATCATAAGGGCACCGGCATAATCGTTATCCACATTGCCCTGAACCACAATCCATCTTGCGCAACTATTATCAGCATCTTTTCTGGATCTTCCTTCTGAGGTGAGAATTTCGCAATTATCATTATTCCATTGTTCTGTAGTACGCCATCCTAATCCACCATAACGATAGGTTTGAAGTAATACAGGGCTGCTACTTGCACAACTCATATCCAATGTAACATCCATAATATAGTAGCCCGGATCTTTGGGCTGGTAAACCCTAATGGTTTCCATTTGATTTAAAGCCACTTTATTCAAATGATTTTTTTTGAATGCCACATATTCTTCCAAGACCTGAATTTGGCCAAAAACAGGACCTCCCGTGGATGAAATAACGTTTGCACAACGGACAGTCCCTTTTTTATCGCGAAGGTTCCAAAAATCAATGGAATCGCCCTCAAATATAGTATGTGCCCAGGAATCCCAAATACCGTAATGATGATAATGGTCAGGGGCCTGAATCCGGGTTAATACCTGTCCCCCTGGCGACCAAAGTGGATGAATAAAGCCGCTTTTTCTAAAGGCAGTGTCCACGTTTTTGGGTGGCATAACAGTTTTGTACACATAACTAACCAAATTTCTGGTTCCATTTTCAATGATTAATGAACCATTCTCATTTTTAGTCTGAATACGATTTGCTTCTTTATTATTTTTACCCTTTATAAGTTCGAAAACATATTTGCTTTTACCGCTTTTAGGTTCTATCAGCCAGTTAAGAGTCCGCTGATTACCATTTTCTATCTGGAAATTAACGAGAACCTTATTTTCTCCGGATTTTTCCATAAGGTTTAAAACAGAATCCGGCAAAAAGGTAATAGCATCCAGGTTGATTTGTACCGGAACGCAAATATTTACGGCAGTTTTTGGTAGCGCCACCTCTATGGTAGCAATTCTTTGCGCTTTACAATTAATGTAAAACACTGTTAAAAAAATAATTGCGAAAATCTTTTTACACGACATAGGAAATAGATTAAGTATTTAAATTAGATTATAAACTTAAAAGCAACCAAATATTATTTGTTATAACTTCCAAATAACAAACTTCAAAAATCTAAACAATAATTGCTATTTTTCCCAAGGGCTCGGGTTCCCGGTATACTGAGTTAATAAATGAGGGTATGTCGCGTGTGAGAGATTGAGATGGTGATCATTTTCTCATTTATTAATTACCGGCGGACAAACTTAATGCAATCAACAAATAAAAAAAATCTACTTTTTACAATGAAAAAGTACTATTTCTGGTTATAAAAATCAATACAATTAATCAATCCTACTGTACCTTTTTTCCAAGCACATGGATTTAATTTTTTTTTTTGTATTTCTTTAGGGTCTTCCATTCGGCAGACATTCACTTTCAGCAAAGCTACTTCACAACGATACAGGATTCCATCAAATAATGCTGTGATAAAACATTATCTTTCAATACCTAGACTCATTGTTTGGGAGATTTATACTTGCTTATTATCATAAAGCAATATTCAAAACAGCGGAATAAAAGTCTTATGCTTTTTTATCAAGAAGAGTATGACATCCACAATACCTATTCTTATTATATAAGTTTTTATTACTGTAGATATCATACTCTTCATTTTTATATATTTATCAGATTCTCCATAATTGTAAAGTAGTCTGATATTTTAAAAGATAGTTACCTTTTAAAACAATCTTTTAACTATAGTAAATTAATAGTTAGATGTATTTTCGTCCTCCCATTCATTTACCCCGTCCCGTATTCTGTTCCGGAAAGTCAGCGTATCCTTTGCAAAACAAGTATTGCCGGCAGCATTAACATATTTATAATTTAGATAGATTTTTCTGTTCTGAAGCAGTTTAGCCCTATTAAAGGTACTTTCGCCATCAGCCTGAACGGCATAGGTAGAGCCCGCATTGGTAGCAACTACAATGTTGTCGCCTTGCAAAGTCAACAACATTTCGCCTTTCTTAGTGGTCTGATCACTGTAACCGTTTGTCACCAAAGTATTAGGTCCTACTGTCTTCAACGTCCAAATCTTACTTTCAGGAGATGGGATAGTAGTGTAATACTTAATGGTATTGATTACATTACCATTCGCATCAGTCACTGTGGTAA
>JAUZOH010000385.1 GCA_030706565.1 Bacteroidota bacterium
ATTAGTTCATATACTACTATGCAAATGTTGAATGTTGCATTTATGAATCAACAACAATTTACCGATTTGATTTCACAGGATGTACTGAATCAATATAAAAATCCCTCATCACCCATTATGGCACTTGAATATCCGGATGTAAACTGGTTTAAGGAATTGACCAATAAATTTGCGCCTGAAGTTAATGCCAACATTAATTTACAGGGCGGAACCAATTTTGTAAAATATTTTGCATCCATGGGGTATTTATACCAGGGCGATTTGTTCAAAGCTTATCACAATGGATATGATGATGCGCGATATAAGTACAACCGTTTTAATTACCGGGCAAATTTGGACTTTGCTTTGACAAAAACCACAGAATTATCTTTGAATGTAGGTGGCGAAATAGGTGTCAAGAATCAACCTTCAAACTCTCCCTGGTATGGTTTATATGCAATATCACCTGCCCGGTTCCCTGCATATTTCCCGGCTTGGGTTTTGGACAGCATACCGGATAAGGACTATCCTGACGCTAAGGGATCCCGATTGGCTGCATCATTTGGGGAAATTACCGCGAATCCATATTCAACATTATATAATGGATCTTTTAATAAATATAATGAATCAAAATTGTTTACCGATCTGATGCTGGAACAGAAACTTGATTTTATTACTCCGGGTTTGTCTGCAAAAGGTAAAGTATCTTTGAGTACCTATTATCAGACCATTGATTTGACGGCCAGTTATTCATTTCCGGAATATGTACTTGACTATTCGAAAATTGGCACAAGTCAAAATCCATGGATAAGAAATGGACAGGGAAACGAAGTGTATAATTTGCCTCCTGTTGATTTGAATGTGGGCGGATTGCAGAGCAATTATTATAAGGATTTATATTATGAAATGTCCCTGAATTATAACCGTTCCTTTGGAAATCATTATGTAACGGCACTGGCCCTGATGAACCGTCAGGAGAAGGATCAGGGGACTGATTTCCCATATTATAATGAAGCTTTGGTCGGAAGGGCTACTTACGATTTTAAACATAAATATTTAGTGGAATTTAATGTGGGATATACGGGCTCTGAACGTTTTGCTCCTTCAAACCGTTTTGGATTTTTCCCTTCAGCAGCTGTGGGATGGACTATCTCTGAGGAACCCTTTTTCAAGAATGCAGTTCCATGGATGAACAAATTAAAATTACGTTATTCTGATGGTTTGACCGGTAGTGATGCTGCTGCCAACAGGTGGCTGTACATCAGCAATTATTATAAAGATCCTGCTGGGTATATCCGCGAAGACAAAGGCGCTAATACTTTTGCCCAGTGGGAAGAAGCCCGCAAAAGGGATATTGGTACTGAAATTGGTGTCTTTAACAGCCTCTTTACATTGAGTGTTGATCTTTTTGATGAGCAGCGTGATAAAATGTTGCTTACCCCACAAACCGTTACTTTCCTTGTCGGAAGTTCCTTCAAGGAATTAAATAAGGGGAAATTGAAAAAACACGGAATAGAAGTTGAAGCAGAGTTTAATAAAACCACTCATTCAAAACTGAATTATTTTGTAAGGGGTATATTCGGGTTTAATGAAAACAGGGTTATTTTTGAAGATGATCCTGTAAATACTCCTGAATATCAGAAACGTGCAGAAAAGCCTTTAGGCTCACAGACTAATGGCGTTACTTTAAGTGGTTCCGGTTATTTTACTTCAATTGATGATATTCATAATAACCCGGCACCTGTAACCCTGTCTCAGCTTAATGTCGGAGATTACAGATATTGTGATTATAATGCGGATGGTTCCATCACCAGTTTGGATAAACATCCCATTAAAGGGAATTTATATCCTCCAGTCACTTTTTCTCTTTCAAGTGGACTCAGTTATAAGGGTTGGGAATTCTCGTTTATGTTCCAGGGAAATGAAGGGAAATATGTAGACTATAATCAGACTTTTGAATGTGAATTTATTAAAGGAGATTACTCTGTTCATACTTCTCAGTTGGATTATTGGACCCCAACCAATCTAAGTGCTAATCATTCTACCTTACATTATTCTGCTGGCGGAAGTGTCGCTAATATTGCATGGGGTGGAGGAGAAGCAGCTTCTGGCTACAATACTAAAATACAGGACCGTTTTTGGAGAAGAGCTGATTATGTAAGGTTAAAAGAAGTTTATCTGGGTTATAATTTTACTTCTTCTTTTATGAAACGGTTAATGGGTGTATCCGCGCTGAATGTTTATGCTACCGGAAATAATTTATTTACGGTTACTTCCTTGATAGAAGGCGATCCTGAACGGAAAGATTTTCAGCAGGGATTTTATCCGCAGTTAAGTACCATTGTTTTTGGTATGAAATTATCTTTCTAAAATCTTAAATTGAATGATCATGAAAAAAAGATATTCTATCATATTCTTGTGTACCGGTCTGATGATGTTTTTTCTGACCTCCTGCCTGGACAGTTATCTGGATAAGGCTCCGGAAGCAGGTTTAAGCGAGGATGACGTGTTCTCAAAATATGAAAATTTTAAATTGTTTTTTGATGCTGTTTATAAGGGGCAGAATTCCAGTAAACAAAATGTGAATATTCAGACTGCTTTCCCGCTTTATTTCTCCTTTTGGGACCAGAAATATCCCCTGGAAGCATTAACCGATATGAGCGATGAGGGACGTTTGATGGATAGCCAGACTATTAAAGGAGGTCAGATGGGAACTTTGGTTAACAAGATGACTACCGATGGTGCCAGACGTCCTATAGAACTATCCATGTTTACCATTATCAGAATTTGCAACATGACTTTGGAAAAAATCAACCAGTTGAAAAATGCCACTGAGCAGGATAAAGCGGATTTTATTGCCCAGGCATATTTTTGCAGGGGCTTTGCTCATTTTACCCTGTTCAAATTCTGGGGTAGGATGCCTTATATAACCAAGGTGTTGGGGCCTAATGACCAATGGGATATCCCCCGTTTGTCCAATCATGAGACATTGATGAAAATTGCTGCCGATATGGATTCCGCATTTTTCTATTTTGAAAAGGCCGGAATGATGAGAAGGGATAATCCGGCTGTTGGCGGTGCCGGACATTTAAACAATGATAATTTATTCAGGCCTAACGGAGTTACTGCCTTGGCCATGAAAGGACGTGTCTTATTATATGCTGCTAGCCCGTTGAACAATGAACTAGGGAAAACCGATTGGGAAAATGCTGCAAAGGCTAATTGGGTTGCATTGGACAGTGCCTTAAGCTGGGGCTATTTCATGTATCCGCAAGCTGACTATAAATTAAATTATATTAATACCCGTTATTCTGATGAAGAAATTTGGGGTTGGAGTGCTGAAAATAAGAATTATAATAATGGCGATCTTTGTGGTCTTCAGAATGGGGTTTTTGCAGCTAATACGGGTTCTTTTTCAGGAGAAAATCCCACCCAGAATACTGTTGATAAATTTGAAACCAAATGGGGCGATCCTTTGAATACAGATGCTGACAGACAGGCGGCCATTGCATTGGGACATTATAGTGAACAAAATCCTTATGCCAACAGGGATCCAAGGTTTTATGTGG
>JAUZOH010000386.1 GCA_030706565.1 Bacteroidota bacterium
TCTGACATTTATTATTAGCGCAGCGTAAACAACATTCCGCTTTGGCTGCGCACCGTTCAAGCGCATTCGCCTACTGGCGAAGGAGCGCGTTTGCGCAGCCAAGAGTTTTTGGTTCCTTTTTTCGACAAAAAAGGAACATATAAAATTTAAACTATAAACCCAACCTTCTATTTCACCAAATACTTGTCTCTAATTGAATCCATGAGTAAAAAACGAGTTGAGCGCATTCGCTTATTGGGAAAGTTGCTAGTTTTTTTCGACAAGTCTTTTTTTGGCACCGTTAGTGACGACAAAAAGTGTCAATTAAATGTAAAGTATCCATTAAAATAAGTTTTATGTTTTTTGGAGTTCGTTTTTTTTATTGCCACAATTATTCTACTCCCCAAATTTATTACCGCGGGATCAGAGTTATTAATATAAATTCCGAAGGAATGACAGCGTGCCATCATTTTTGTTATTCGGCAAAGTTGTAGAATCATCTTTTTACGGTTGAGTACAATCAAGTTACCAGGAGAACCAGGTATACTTCTTTAAGCTTTTGTGGTAAATTTTTTTTCGCTGATAAACACAGGGATTAAAAACTAAAAAATGAGAAAAATAAATAGTTAAATTTGCGTGGTTTTTTTCAAAAATTAAGATATGTCGATAATTGTAAAGCATGTGTCCAAAACTTATGGCAGCCAGAAAGCATTGGATGATGTGAGTTTTCAAATTGGTTCGGGCGAAATAGTTGGTTTCATTGGCCCTAATGGCGCGGGAAAATCAACCATGATGAAAATTATTACCGGATTTCTGCCTGCTTCATCGGGGGATGTATGGGTCAATGATATTCATGTCCTGGACGATACGATAGAAGTACGCCGCCATATTGGTTATCTCCCTGAAAACAATCCGCTTTATCCCGATATGTACGTCAGGGAATACCTGGAATTTGTTGCCGGCATTTACGACCTTGGAAAAGACAAAACAGCGAGGATAGATGAAATAATTCAAAAAACCGGCCTTGAAGTTGAACAAAGAAAAAAAATTGGCGCTTTGTCAAAAGGATACCGTCAACGGGTAGGACTGGCACAGGCCTTGATTCATAATCCTTCCATTTTGATCCTTGATGAGCCTACCTCAGGCCTTGATCCCAACCAGATTGTTGAAATCCGCAACCTCATCTCCGAATGCGGCAAGGAAAAAACGGTGATCCTTTCCACCCATATCATGCAGGAGGTGGAAGCTATCTGCGACAGGGTAATCATCATCAATAAAGGAAAAATTATTGCCAATGATTCCGCCCAAAATATGCACCAGCATACTGCCGAGAAGTTTTTAACCACGATGGTTGAATTTAACGGGGATATTGACGAGAATGAATTACTCAATCTTCCCGGCGTAAATAAGGCAGCCAAACTGAAAAACAACCAATGGCTGGTACAAAGCAGTCCCGATCATGACGTGCGCCAGGATATCTTTAACCTGGCTGTGGCTAAAAACCTGGCTGTTCTTTCCATGCAGAAGCATGAGAAAAATCTGGAGGAAATTTTTCAGGAGTTGACCCGTTAATTTTTTGTGCAATAAAAAATTTGTAATAATTTTGTGCCCAATATATGTGGAAAAATTTGATTGATTGCAACCACAGAAAAAAATGCTAAAACAATACTTCTGCACAATCAACCCTAGATTTCCCTTCAAATTCATTTAATTTAATTTTATAGACATGGGATATTTATTTACGTCTGAATCGGTTTCTGAGGGACATCCCGACAAAGTTGCCGATCAGATTTCTGATGCTTTAGTTGATGAATTTCTTAGACGTGACCCCGAATCAAAGGTGGCTTGTGAAACTTTGGTTACAACGGGTTTGGTTGTCCTGAGCGGTGAGGTCAGGACTAAGGCTTATGTTGATGTACAGACGGTTGCCCGTAACGTGATTAAGGAAATCGGCTATAACAAGGCCGAGTATATGTTTGATTCAGATTCCTGTGGCGTTATTTCTTCCATACATGAACAGTCGCCTGATATCAATCAGGGGGTGGTCAGGGCAAAAGAAGAGGAGCAGGGCGCCGGCGACCAGGGCATGATGTTTGGTTATGCCTGCAAAGAAACCGACGAATACATGCCTTTGCCCATTGAGCTGGCTCATTTGCTGGTAAAGGAATTATCGACCATCCGCCGCGAAGGTTTATTTATGACTTATCTCCGCCCGGATTCCAAATCACAGGTAACCATTGAATATGGCAAGAACAATAAACCTGAAAGAATACATACCATTGTGGTTTCGACCCAGCATGATGATTTTGACGAGGATGAGGAAATGCTGGCCGTCATCAAGAATGACGTCAAGAATATTCTGATCCCCAGGGTGATTGCCCAGCTTCCTGAAAGGATTCAGCATTTGTTTAATGATAAAATTATTCTTCATGTCAATCCTACCGGTAAGTTTGTAATTGGCGGCCCTCACGGGGATACCGGCCTGACCGGCCGTAAGATTATTGTTGATACTTATGGCGGCCGGGGTGCTCATGGCGGCGGTGCTTTTTCCGGAAAAGATTCCTCCAAGGTTGACCGCTCAGCTGCTTATGCAGCCCGTCATATTGCCAAGAATGCCGTTGCAGCGGGACTTGCTGATGAAATGCTTGTTCAGGTAGCCTATGCAATCGGATTGGCCGATCCGGTAGGCTTGTATGTCAATACCAACGGGACTTCGCACGTGAAAATTTCGGATGCCGAAATAGCCATCAAGTTGAATAAATTATTCGATATGCGGCCCAATGCCATTGTAAAACGTTTCGGATTGAAGAACCCGATTTTCAAGGCTACTGCTGCTTTCGGGCACATGGGACGTACCCCTTACAAGGAAAAAGTTGCCCTGTTTCCTCATGCCAACGGAAATGGAAACGGAACTCCTGAATTTAAAGAAGCCGAATTTTTTGGCTGGGAAAAACTCGATTATGTCGATGCCATCCGCAGCGAATTCAATATTTAAAAAATATTTAAAGCTTTCTGGCCCCGAAGATTTTTCTTCGGGGTTTTTTGTCGTTTTAAAATCAAATTGTTTTGTTATGTTTAGATGAAAATTTGTATTTTCCAGAAATTAAAAAAACAGAAATATTTTCTATATCATGAATTTTACAAATTACATCTGGAACTTATATAAAAATTCATCAGAAGGGGAAAAATCTATTCAACTCTTCGAAAAAGGGGATATTAAAAAACTGTTTGAAAAATATTCTTTTGATTATTCATTGAAGTTTTGTGACTAAATATTTCCCTGAACGGAATAAAATTAAAGTCATTGATTTATTGTCCTTTAATCCCACATTCTTTATCAGGGGTTAAAACAGGCCGATGATTCATTAAAAAGTTCCAGGACTTTCCTCCGCGAAGCGTAAAAAACAAAATCCTTATTGACTGCGTACTGTCTGAATGAAGCCGACGCCAGGAGGCGTAATGAGTTGACGCAGTCACAGTCTTTTTTGTAAACTTTTTGTGACGACAACTAAGCGAAGCGATCTCATTCTCCTGTATTTTATGGAGAATAAAAAGTTTGAATAAA
>JAUZOH010000387.1 GCA_030706565.1 Bacteroidota bacterium
CGATAATTCCCTGTGGGACAGTTGTTACCTGAGCTGTAATATCCATTAAGGCCAAAGCCTGAAACATCGCTATCAACAGCAGGATCGACAAGCTTCTTCTTGTGATTTTGTGTTCTAATTGAAACTGATTCATTTTTATATCTATTTTATTAATCTTCAACCTGATCTTTCTTAAAAATTATTATAAGGTTCTACCATCAACTTATATTTCCCATCTTTCAGAAGGGTTTCATCAAAATCAATTTGGATTGATTTCGATTCGCCCTTCATGAGGGTAAAGTAATCGTCATTCATCAAAGCAGGGAGAATGCGTTCACCATCACTTGCCCGTATGGCCTGTACTTTAACGGCAAATGCCGGAGTGGCAGACATATTGGTAATGGTTGCACTGATAACGATGCGGCCATCTTTCCGGATCATTTTGGATACTGTTTTAAGGTTGACTTTGGGCAATGTATTTAACGCAGTATAATCGGCATTCTTATTGCTACGCCAGTAAAAGTTTTCAGAAACAATTTCATTTTTGCTATTTTTGAGATATAGCCGAAGGAACTGTAATTGAGGCGTAACGGGTTTTGTATCGGAATAAACCTCAAAATCATAAAGCGAATAACCATACTGAGTAGCCCTCTTTATTCCCAGCAAGCGTATATAACGGCCTTTGGACGGGGTTACCATAAGATACTCGAGACCTCCATTGGAATTATCGGTGGTATAAATATCGGTCCAGTTGCGGGCATCCTCCGAAATCTGAAGCTTGTAAGCCTTTGCATAAGCAGTCTCCCAGTTTAAAACTACCGACTTCACCGGTTTGCTTTCGCCAAGATCGACATAAACCCATTCGTTATCCGTATAATTGCTGCTCCACCGCGAGCCATTATTTCCATCTGCAACTGCAGAAGCATCGCCAGCATCAGCAGAAACAGATGAAGCCACAGCAGGTTTCTTATACGCCAGGTTATCGGTATTGAGGTCGAGATCGAGCGTGAAGCAGGACTGTGCTGTATTGGAAAGGCTATTCACCACAGCCGATTTGCCAAGATTTTTCTGTACCACACCGTTAAGGTTGTACACAATAGCCTCGGCTTTGAGGTTGTTGACCGTATTAAGACTGGTGTTAACCACTTTCACGGAATTATCGGCATAGCTCCATTGAATATGAACAGGTTCGCAAGCCTTTTTAACGCCCCAGTAGGCACCGTTCAAATCATAGTAATAATCGTACGTTTGCCATACCATCGACGGGTAAGCCGACTGGCTCATCCAGGTCATCACGCCTGAGGCATCATTCCACATATTATGGAGCCAGCCTTCGTACAAAGCTTTGTTGGTTTCGATATTAACCAGCTGGGCTTTGCGGCAATAATCTTCTATACCCGTAGCCTGTCCGTAACTTTTATTGATGGTACGGTCGTAGTTGTCGGGTCCGCCATTGCCTGCCGAAGGTCCAAAGAAATGCTTGTCCCACATATCGTTCCGGGGCCACCAGGTTTCTTTGGGCATAAACTTTTTAAAGCTTTCGAAAGAAACAAACACGGAGGTACCAATTTCGGTACGGAAGCCCCAACCTTTATTACCGCCAAAGCCATTGGGCGATTTGGTAAAATACCAGATAGGATGAAAATTAGCCCAGGGGCCACTGCCTGTCAAAGCGTCCGAATGCGAGTTGGCATGATACAGGCGGTCGTTGGCATCAAACACTTTCACATCTTCTTTTAACCATGCATTCAAAGGAGGCAACGGATAGCCCTCGTTATCGCCGCACCATACGGCAATACAGGGGTGGTTGCGCAACCGTTTAATTTTTTCAACCGCATTTTTATTGAAAGCGTTCACATCAGTAGGAAGATTGGGGTGGGAATTCAACCAGAAATCGTCCCAAACCATGATTCCGTACTTATCGCAGGCTTCGTAAAACTCTTCGTCAGTGGTTGAACCGATCCAGTTACGGATCATATTAAGATTCATCTCCTTATGAAGTTTAACCTTCAGATCATACTCAGCCCCATGGCAACGAAGCATATACTCAGACATCCCCCAGTTTCCGCCTTTCACAAAAACAGGTTCGCCATTAACTTTGATATGCAATACATTGCCGATCGTATCATAGGTATATTTACGGATGCCAAAAGTTATCTTTTTAGTATCCGAAACCTCATCGGCCTTTTTGAACTTCATTTCGGCAGTATAAAGTTTAGCCTCACCATAGCCATTGGGCCACCATAATTCCGGATTGGTAATTTCCAGTTCTTTAACTTTCTTTTTATCGAAAAACAATGTATTGTTTTGATGGGCGCCGATTTTCACCTTTTGAGAAAAGGTAATGTTACCAGGATTGATAACGCCGCTCAGTTCGCCTTCCTGCACTTCATCGGTGCTGTTGTTTACCTCGATATTTAGACTAATCTCGGCTTTAGTCCGGGAAGCCACATCTGTACGAATCCACGAATCGTTGATGGTTACCGGGCCCGAAGAAGTCAGATAGACATCGTCGGTGATACCCATTAAAAGCCCGGGCACATATGGCATCCAATCCCAGCTTGCACTCGATATGTACGTAGGACTGGCATAATTTGGGATAGGAGCCTGTGGCCAATAAACAAGCACGGCCAAGACATTGGATTTATCTTTACGGATCAGGTTGGAAATGTCGAACTTCCCACGCTCCATAAATCCATCGAGTTTACCAACAAATTCGTCATTAAAAAAAACTTCGCCTTTACGGTTAATGCCTTCGAAGTTTAACCAGGTCTTTTCGGTATTGTAGTTTGCCGGCAGGCTAAACTCCGTGCGATACCAGAAGTTCCTGTCGTATTTTTTCTTGTCAACTTTATAGATATTGTCGCCAAAATTGGGATCTTTTTCGAGTCCGGCTAAAACGTACGAGTTAAAAACGGTTCCTGGGACAACGGCTGTAACCCAGCCGGAAGTATTAATTCCCGCAGGCAAAATCTCTACGGAAGCATTCTTAACGTCCGACTGCGCAATAACCTTCCACTGGACAGATTGATTATCGCTATTCAGCGATATCCGTTCAATTTGAGCATAGATTTTACCGCAAAAACCGACTAACATCAGGATAATTACAAAAACGTTCAGGTTTGATTTCATAGTTATGTCAAAAATTAATAATGAAGAATAAACGCGTTCAGCCGATAAATTGCCAAACGCGTTTGTCGAAAAACAAATCAACGCCTCTTAACGTACCGGTTTTGCCCGACCGTACACCGCAACTGCTACGCGCGAATCGGCACAGCCATAATAGAGGAACCATGCTTTCTTGAAGTAAACCAAACCTTCTAAAAATACGGTACCTGCAGGATATTGCCCGCTTTTTTCGAATGACGAGGTAGGAATAAAAAATGGTTTATCCAAACGGGCAATAAGTTTCCCGGGATTTTCGAGACTAAATAATGCCTGTCCTGCACAATAAGCACCCGTAGAATAATTCACATCACCGTCACTTCCTGCCAGGTTTTTCCCATTGTACATCAATATAATACCTTTATCAGTAATAAGCGAAGGTGGACCACATTCGGTAAG
>JAUZOH010000388.1 GCA_030706565.1 Bacteroidota bacterium
ACATTGAGGGTTACAGATTTTCCCAGCCTGTCCATGCAATCCATCCGTTCGCCGAAACCAAAGAAATGCTCGCCTGCAACCAATTGTTTGGTACATTTAACCGAATCCCCCTCAAAAGAAGCAGCCGTTTTGTCAATGTTGATGGCCTTTTTGTTCTCCTTATCGTAAAGGGCTATGCAGAGCGGATTTTTGTAAACTCTTACCGTGATTTTACCGGTCGACAACTTGGTGTAGTTGCCTTCATCCTTTTGGTTGATATCAATTTTGGGCCAGTCATATTTAGCGACCACATAATGTTCGTCAGGCTGGAATTGCCCGTTGGGACTGATACGTATCCTCAGCATGGTCGGGGAACAAAATTCAATTCTTAAGCTTGCTGATGAGGTTTTATATTCGAAGGTGTTGCCTGATGTTAGAGAGCCATCCGTATTTGCTTTGCTAGGAGCAGGATGAAAAAATGGACATAAAAAAATTGCCGATATTAAAAATATTTTAAAAAATGATCTCATTGTAATTTAATGTTTTAAGATTATAAGTAAAGAAGAACAATGTTGTAACAATATTGTCCCCTGTTTTGTGCTAAATGACTAATTAATCAGATAAAAATAATATTATTTTCAACCCTGTCTTTACTTTTCTCTTGAAATAATCCCCTAATTGCCGAAATTTTAACTAAAAAAGCCGATTTCCTAACAATGAATAATAAATTCTTTGGCAAAAACAGTACATGTAAATTTAATTAATTTGTAATAAGGTGAATATAAGAAAAATTAGACAGTTAGCATTTAGCGCATTTAACCAAAATATGACTTGCTTTTTTATGTAAGTTATTTCTCGTATTTTTGTAAAATCATTGTAAATTATTACTTTTTAGGGCAATAAATTACACCAAGAGCAAAATAATACTGTAAAGAAAGAAAAAAGCCGGTTGCAAGACGACCTTACTGAAAAAATTAATGTTTACATATACAATTTCAAAACGAAACAGGTATTTGCCGCAAAATAAACTGTATAGCTTATGAAAACTCAATATATTACCGATACTACCGGGAAAAAGGTAAGCGTAATCATACCCATACGGGATTATGAAAAAATATTGGAAGAGCTTGAAGAATTGGAGGACATAAAAGCATACGACCGTGCCAAAGCCCGTAAAAGTGAACCCATACCTTTTGAACAGGCAGTAAAAGAAATTGAACTCTTGCGCAATAGCCGTGTATAAGGTATTTATTGAAAAGGCTGTTTACAAGCAACTTAAAAATATCCCAGAAAAGGATTACCAAAAGATTATAACCTCTATTGCCAATTTGGCCAACGACCCTCGGCCGCCAGGCTGCAAAAAGCTTAAAGGCCACCAGGGATATAGGATTCGGGAAGGGAATTACCGGGTGATATATGAAATAAACGATAAAATTCTTACGGTTACTGTTATTGACGCTGGCGACAGAAAAGATATTTACGAATAATCATCTCTTTGTAAGGGTTTTATAAATCTTCATGCCATTATACGGATCAAAAGTATATAATATTAATTCTTATATTTAAAGATTCTTTATTGTTAGAAAGTACCTTTAATTTACAACCTTGCCTGCAATACAGAACTTATTAAGCAGCTGATTCTACTTAAAATCCGTGTCGGTTATTTGTATCAACTTATTATTTTGTCAGAAATATAAAATTAAGACAGGATTACAGGATTTACATGTTAATCCTGTAATCCTGTCTGATTTTTTTATTTTTATGATTTATTCCCCTGTATAAAATTTGATCATGTCGATGATGGCTTTTTGGCAGACCGGGCAAAATCCTTTGGCCGAATTGGTGCGCATCCGGCAATCCAGTGTGGGGCGGTAGACTCCTTTTGCCACGTAACCGGCGCCTTCAAAAGCTCCGGTTTTTCCCGTGTAATCCGGTTTTTCAGGTGTGGGAACCAGAATCCCCGGCGTTACCATTTTTTGCCATTTCTTGTCAAAGTGAACCAGGGTGGTGATATTCGGCTGCCAGGGTTCAACTCCTTTGGAAAATAAATTTTCGTAACTCAGGTCATCATCAACATATTCGTCGGCCAGGCCGGCAAATCCGTGCCCAAATTCATGGACAAAGACGGTGGATGATTCGATATCCCCCGACGAACTGGTACAGTAATAGTTGTATATGCCCCCGCCTCCGTAAACAGGCGAATTGACCAGTATATATATCTGATCGTATGGAACCAGCGAGGCAATATCGTGGAGGGTTCGCGTATCATAAGTCATCAGGTAACGGTCTGAGCCCAGGGTATAGAAGGTTGAGTTCAGGACGGTTTTCTTCCATACGTGTGCTCCCGGGATGTCTGCTCCCGTTTGCTTTGAAACCGATTCTACCGCCCAGATGTTGAAGCTTTTTTTGTAACTGTCGAATGGAGGGGTTGCAAAGAGGTTCTCTGAAAAACGTTTGGCGTCATCCAGAAATTTTCCCATCTCTGAAGCAGTATATCCATCGGCCAGGATTGCAATATCTACTTTTTTTGCCGGATCGCCATTGTAATAAATTTTATCTGTTTTAAAACTGTCCGTAACTTCGGAGCTGATAAAGCAACTTTGGGGATTAATAAATAAACCGAATTTTTTAACAAATTCATTATTTTTATTTCTTTCAAATAATTGAAAAAAAACGGTTTTTAGGGGGAAAGGGAATACAGCGGTTTGGGCAAAACTTCTGTTTATGGTTTTTGCTTCCCGGGTGCTGCGCCATTCGCTGAATAATGTTGAAAACCCTTGGGAATAAAGTGGAGTATAGGTTGCAGAATCGTAAACTATAAATTTATAATCTCCATAATTAAATTTGTCGATTAAATTTTTCTGAGGGCCGCCCCAATGGGGTTCTTCCTTCAGCTGGTCCAAAAAAGCAAAGGAAGTATCAGCGTTTCCGGCAAGCACATAGTCGACTCGCAGAGTCCTGGGCTGAAACCAGGATTCAAAGTTAACCTGAGCAAACGAGAAAATGGGAATGGACAGGGTAATCAGAACCAATATTGTTTTTTTCATTTTCTTACGATTTTTGTAATGATAAAAATAAAAAATATATTCGCTTGTCTTTACTTTGTTTTATAATAATTTCGGAAAACTATGAATGCACAGGTTGCTGATTTTTTGCGGGATATCCTTACCCGTATGGATTTGAAGGACTGCATGATCCCGTCTGTAAGCCATGCCATTATAATTATATTGATTATTTTGCTGGCTCTGGTCGGGGATATTATCACCAAACGCCTTATTGTCACTATAATTACTGCTTATGTAAAACGAAGCAAAAACCAGTGGGACGATGTTTTTCTGGAAAAAGGGGTATTCAACCGGCTCTCGCATTTTGCTCCGGCTTTGATCGTCTTTTATTCCATACATTTTACTTTTAACCAGTATCAGGCAGGCATAGCTTTTATTCAGGCCATGACCAAGATTTATATGATTATTATCAGTTTGCTGGTTGCCGATTCTTGCCTGGAAGCTTTGCATGAAATTTATGTAAACCATCCCCGATTTAAGAACAG
>JAUZOH010000389.1 GCA_030706565.1 Bacteroidota bacterium
CTACGGTCATTGCCAAAAAACTATTTAAGGTAATTCAGTTGATTCATGTAATCAAGCCAAATCTCCCCCAACCTGAAAAAGAAAGAATCAGACAGGAATTAAGTACCATTACGGAAAAGGCTACTCAAAAAAGTGGCATTCAAACTACCTTTGTAACTAAAGAAGGTTCAATTTTTTCAACCATTTCGAACTACGCGACCGATACAAAACCCTTTCTGGTTTTCATGGGGACCCATGGGATAAAAGGTTATCAAAAAATTTTTGGCAGTTGGGCTTTGAAAGTTATCATAGGCTCTGAAGTCCCATTTTTTGTGGTTCAAAGAAAACCAAAGCCGGATGAGGAATTTGCCCATATCGTTTATCCTATAGATTTTAAGAACGAAAACAAAGAGATGCTTTATGGCGCTATAGGATTTGGAAAATTTTTCAATTCTACCATTCATCTTTTTTTGGATACCCCCAATGATAGGTCATTGGTTCAAAAAGTTAATGTCAATAAAAATTTTGCCATACGCTTTCTCAACCAATATAATTTGCAATATGAACTACACAATTCAAAACATGGAGGAAGTTTCTCAAAAAAAACCATAGAATTTGCCCACGAGATTAATGCTGATGTGTTATTGACCCTAACCACCAAGTATATTACCTTTGCCGATTACATGTTGGGGGCTCCCGAACAGAAAACATTGGTTAATCCCTACCAGATACCGGTTATAACTTTTAATCCCAAAGCCAGTTTTGCCTCAGTAGGACAATTTATGTTTGGCCGTACCTAAATAACCTCAGCTATTTTTTTAAAAGTATCCGGAAAGTAGTGCCTTTGTCAATTTCTGATTTGTAGACAAATACTTTCCCGTCGTGGTATTCTTCTATAATCCTTTTCGATAAGGACAAACCCAGCCCCCATCCCCTTTGTTTTGTGGTATAACCGGGCTTAAATACAGTCTTAAATTTTGATTTTGGAATACCTTTGCCTGTATCACTGATATCTACAACAAGGCTTCTTGCAAATTCTGTTATGGAAATGCTAATGGTTCCTGTCCCTTCAATGGCATCAACAGCATTTTTACATATATTCTCAATTACCCATTCAAACAAGGATATATTCAGGGGTATAAATATTTGTTGCCCTTCCTCATATTTAAACTTAATCTGCACTTTTTGGGAATATCGGGTTTTAATGTACTGAATGGCATTCTCCAGAACTTCGATAATATCCCCAGGCAAAAGAATGGGCTTAGACCCGACTTTTGAAAAACGCTCGGTGATTATTTTTAATCTGTTCACGTCTTTCCCAAGTTCATTTACAATAGAAGGATCAATATTTTTTACTTTCAGCAGTTCCACCCATGCCATCAGAGAAGAAGTCGGAGTTCCCAACTGATGGGCAGTTTCTTTTGATAAACCAACCCAAACCTTATTCTGCTCAGCATTACGGGAACTGCTGAAAGCAAAATATGAAACCAGTATAAACAGGGAAATAATGGACAACTGTATATAAGGATAGTAAGAAAGTTGGGTGAGAATGGTGGAATCCTTGTAATAAATATAATTTTTTTCGTCATTACCCAAATCGATGACAATGGGGGGGCGTTGTTCCTTCATAATACTCAGTTGGCGGCGCAGATACCTGGTGTCATCTATCCGCAGCGAATCAAGATTCCTGGCGGATATTATTCTCCCATGGCTATTGGTCAATATCACCGGAACCGTCTTATTGTCTTCTATCACCTTCAGCATGAAACTGAGATCTTTGTCGGATAAATCAATTTCTATCAGCTTTTTGGTGGCTTCAGACCATAATTCCACTTTCTTACGTTCTTCATTCGAAAGTTTCTGAACCAGCTTATTGGTATATAAAAGTGACGAAATACCTATAAATACAGCAAAAACCAATAGCAGATATTTCCATCTTTGCCTCTGGCTATAAATATTAGAATCTATATTGAATAAATGAAATACTTTTGTTTTCAAAAAATTCATCTCATTTTACTACTTATCGTCCCATTGAATATTGAAACGTTGTCGATTCTTTTTAATTGTTTTATTTTGATTTGAATTTGATTGTTTTTCCTGCTCATCATCCCATTGCACCCGGAAAGGTTTTTTGCTTACCTTTTCATTTTCACCTTTTGTCAGGGTAGTATCTTTTTTGAACCATCCAAATTCATCATGAAGCACTCCCTTAAGGACTTTCTTTTCACTCTTGATATGCTGGATTAAAACATCCTTGGCCATTTTTGTATCGTACTTTACTTTGCAATTTCCGGGAGTCCCGTCAATTGAGAGATAGACACTCGTATTGCCCAAACCGTCATCCTCTACCGGTCCAAATTCACTTTCCTGATTTTTATGATGTTTCGTTTTCCTCCACAATACCTGGCTTAAGGCAAGTTTTACCTTATATGAATATTTGCCATCAAAACCATGTATTCCGGAACCTGTAAGGTTGATGGCCGAAGAATTGATATCCATTTGAGGAATAATCACCTTACTGTCCTTGATGTAAATTTCATTCTTAAGAGTAGAGAATTTGACATCGCGCAATTCTGAAAGTGCAATAAATCTGGATAAACCCAACATGGGCTCAAATTGAATCAATTCTCCATTCTGTATATTAAATGATCCCTGGCCAACTATCTTGTCGGGAATGATTCTCATATTTTTTGTCCATTCGGAAGAGAAATCAAAATCTCCGCTGATAGTTCCTTTAAGGTTATTATCAAGTAAAAATTTCTGCCCAAAATTATTGAACGAATAAAATAACTTTCTAATGTCTATATTATCCAATTTTGCCTGACATTGAATAATAAAATTTTTGTCGTAGGTCTGAATGATTGCTCCACCTCCCGACATTTTTCCGTCTACCGAATGAAGGGATACTGAACGAAGAGTAAAGAATGTCGGATGATAATTCAATTTTCCTTTTACATAATTCCCTTTAAAATGATTATAGGTAAAATTATCCACCCTGAAGTTCAGGTCCAGTAAAACATTCTCAGGGAACAGGATTTTTGCAGGAACATTCAATTGCTTCCCTTGTTTGGTAGTGGTCAGATAACGATTGACATCCAGATAACGGGAATAAATATCCCCATCAACAGTCACTGTTTGCTTTTTGCCATTGTCAAGCAAAAATGGCATAAGATTGATGGCCTGTCCATTAATTGTAAAATCATTCCCGGCAATGTTACAGGTCAGATTGTCCAGCTTTACATCATGATTTGCCAGTAATTTCCCGGATATTCCTGAAATAGTATAAGGATTACCCTTCACCTTAAGACTTACGTCATGAAAAACCGTTTCCCCCTGAATCAATGCGTTTAAAATATCATTTCTGGAAATCTGGGCATAACTTTTAGGTTTCCCGGAAATTTTAAGTTTGGCATCAATTGTTCCCTCGGCTTTTTCAATGGTATCAATGGGAAGATAATTGAGCAGGTCGGAGGCAACGATATGCGATGAAGCATCTATCGTAAAATATGGATTGTTGAAATTAACCATTTTCAACTTGC
>JAUZOH010000390.1 GCA_030706565.1 Bacteroidota bacterium
AACTTGTTTTACCGCTTCCCACTTTCCCAATCAGATAAACAAACTCTCCCTTTTTAATTTCCAGGTTGATATCCGAGAGCACCAGGTTTTCATTCTGGAAAACCGAAGCTTTTTCAAACTGTATAATCGTATCAGCAGACATCGTATTTTTTTTACGAAAATATAAATAAAAACATAAAATATTTACATAGTATGAATTTAATTGTTTATCCTCATCAGGGCCTGAGTATTTTAATACAGGTCTTGCTCAATCCTTTATGTGAAATTTAAATTTTTACAGGAAATTATATATGATGAAATTTAAATTCAACCTGTCGAACTGTTATTTCTTTTCGCGAGGGATCAGAAAAATTACCCGAATATCAATATACAAGTGCCTTATAAGATAAGAAATCATCGATTTAATCAGAAATAACACAAAAATGTTCATTAGTTCTTTTTTAATTATGAACTAATCTTCCCTAAACCTGATATTGGTAGTAAACTTAGACCGCTTATAACTATAATCAAAGGCATCAAAAACAGCAGATTTCATTGATATTTTAGTCACATACAGTTTGTTATGGTTAAAATCATATACATCTTTTATCGTATAGTAAACATATAGAATTCCATCTTTTATAACACCGGTAGGTTTATAAATTCCAAAATGTTTACAATCCTGAACAATTAAGGGTTTAGGTAAGATCTGAAAATTTTTTCCGTCATTACTTTCTCCTAGACTGATATTCCCATTTGATTCCCGGGTTTGTAAAATCATATAATATTTGCCATAATACTTTAAAATATCAAAATGCCAGGGTTGGTAATAAGAATTATTGCAGTAAATGGGATAAATTCCCTGTACTTTAAAATCGGGATTTTCTAAACTATGTCCTGTCCAGATGGCCAGCCCAAGGGAAATTCTATTAGGCTGGAATTCAAAATTAGAGGCATAAACTTTGTAAACATCATTATCTTTAATCAAAATCGGGCACATGGCAGAATCATAATTAAGTGTCCTGGCCCCCATAAATAATTTTTTAGCTGAAGGATCCCAGGTGACCCCATCTGTAGAGGAGATACCAAAAACGGCCCGTCTGTAATTGTTTTTTCTGCAATCTTCCGTATCATTTTCCCTCCATAACAGCCATAATTTACCATTTTCATAGAAAAGGTTAGGATCTGAATTATAACCCCAGGTTGGAGCATCAATAACAGCATTATCCATAGCGGGTATCCAAATTTTTGGCGCCGATCCATCAATTGTTTCATCGGCATAATAAATAATAGGATTTTCAATAGGCCCCGAACAGTTATAATAAGGAGATTGAACCATCCACCATTTATGGCCCCCAAATCCCGTACTTATGTAAACTACACTGGGATGCAAAACGTCATTTTTATACCTTTGTGGAATGGGTGTATTAACAATACAACTATCGCCATAACTCATGACCTGTTGCTGATTATAAGGAGGAATAATCGTATCTTCCTGAATTACTGGCGTCACAGTCTCTTTCTCTTTCCGACATGAAAACAAAAAAAGAAGGAACAAAGAAATTGAAATGCCAAATAATACATTTCCAAGTCTTTTAGAAACTGACATACTAACTTACAATTATAACTATTTAAGTTTTTTTTATTTTAATTTAAATAATTTATACTAAAAATCTAAATAAATGAATGTCTACTTATCATTTTAGAAACACCCTTAATTTTAGTTTCATAAAACGAAATAGGTACATTAACGACTTTTAAAGTTAACAAATAATATTTAATTAACAAAAAGGAGTTGGACCGAATTTTAAAACTCATGGAAAAATTTGATAAAATTGGATTTTTATCAGGGCATTTATTTTTAAATCATTGTTGTCCGGCAAAAATTTTAATATAACCTAAGATCCTTCGCATCATATCATTACATTCAGGATCACAATTATTTATGGATATTGGGAGGGGGTGATTTGCGGCATTGCCGCAAACCACCCCCTCCCAAGGTAAACAATTAAGAACATGCTGTCATTCCGGGCTTAGCGAGAAATCTTTATATTTTCCCCGGAAACTAATAATTTTAAATCAAAATTTTTATTAATTCACTTCGAGTTCCTGCCATTCCGGTAACTTAGGAAAGTTGCCCTGAGGAAGTGTTTGATACCAAAAACATACTGATGAAATATCTGATTTTTGAGGAAGATATCTCCCTCCCTGGTGCCATCCCAAATCCTGGAGGGTAACTTTTAAATTTTTCCCAAATCTTATAGGATCTTTAATATGCCAACGGTATAATCCGAATCTCTGCTGTGACTTATATGTTCCGTCAGGATGAATAACCTGAACAAGTCCGGAATATGGCGTACAAAATTCGGTATACTTGCCATTTCTGTCAAAATTATAGGATCCACAGAAATAATCTTCAGTACCTGTACCGCATATAGTAGGAAATTTACTGTCTCCATCTATATAAAACTTGATTTCTCCTTCGCCCCACCATCCATTATTATTAACTCCCCAGGCCAGATATAAACCGACAAATTGTCCTTGTCCCTTTATCCCGTCGGCAATGGTATATACAGAGTTCTCAACAGGATTGGCCCGTCTGTATTGAGCATGGAAATAACCGGCATCTGTTGGGACTTCAGTTAGCGCATAGTCGATCTGATAATATAAAGTCATGGGATCTTTATCATTGATATTTTCCATGGTGATTTTGCACTTTTTATGGAAGGGCATTGTCCAGTAGCAGTTAAAAGCACTACCAGGATTTACGCAAACGGCCAATGAATTTAATGGGGCATATTCATTCCATCCCATGCAGAAAAAATCACCCACAGGACATTCAACAGAAGGCTCTTTTTCATCATCCCAATATATACGAATGATAGAAAATCTCCAGTTTCCCGTAGGTGTCATCCAGATATGTTGAATGGCGCCAGGGCCATCAATTTCTGCTAAAGTACAGGTTTCGCCAGGTTTAATTTTTATATAGGGATTTACCTTCCATCCTTGCCCTAAATCCCTTGCGGCAAACCAGGCATTCGCCTGGTTTGGTTTATCTTTATCTTCCAAACTGGCCATTCCTCCCTTCCCTTTTTCCCCAGTGAAATTTTCAGGGCTGATGGACCTGCTTTGTGCATTGGACAACCTGTACAAATTGCCCATATCCGTTTCCAAACCATTGAACTTTTCATCCTTTTGTCCCAAAAGATTTAAAGTAATGGTGCATAACACAAATAATACATAAATTCGTTTCATTTGTATAATTTTATATGAGTTTATTTTCCTTCATTTACATATTACCACTTTAAACTGACTTGAATCCCATCGCAACTATTCTCAAATTGCAGGAAGCAGGTATGAGTAATTTCATCCCAGTCTTCCTTTACATTAGCCACGGCCCCGCCTTTGCTATCTGTAAGAATCGTTTCAATTGGCTTTGCAGGTAATAAAATGCGCATTACGTCTTGAGTGCCTGATGGACTTTTTGTTATAAACGAATAAGTTTTACCTTCATTAATTTCATTGTATACCCTGGA
>JAUZOH010000391.1 GCA_030706565.1 Bacteroidota bacterium
CACGGACATCACAAACAATAACAAGCTGATCCAAAAAGATAATTTCTTGATTCCCGCTTTCCAGGCAAAAAGGTAGAGCACAAAAGTTACCAGGAAAAAGAAAAAAGAAATAATACAAAAATAAGCCCAGGCATTAGAAGACAAAGTTTCAGACAGGGCATTATACCATCGCTTCAAAAAGAAATCGGGAACCAGAATAATTTTATCAACAGTATGATTACGGGCCAGTTCAAGATTAAATTTTATTTCATCGTCAGTAGGATTAAGACGTTTGGCACGTTCATAATTCAGAACGGCCGGAGCAATCTTTCCTGTTTTATAATAAGCATTACCCAGATTAAAGTAAAGCTCCGCTGACTCATAACCATTGTGAAGCACACCTTCATAGGAAACAATAGCCTTTTGATAATCCCCTTTTTTATAGTAATCATTCCCAGCACGAATGAGTGGGGATGTCTGCCCGAAAACAGGAATCATCATCAAAAGAAACAATAAAGATATAATAATATTTTTCATACTAACATAAATATTTCATAAGTAAAGACAGTTTAAATAAAGTTACCCATTATGCTATCTTGTTTATTTTCAATGTTTTATAAAACTATTCACAACAACTCTCATCTCAATTTTTGTTGCAATTTGGTTATGATATCAATAGCCTCTCCATATAAAGTGTCCATTTGCGAATGTTCGGCTGCCGGTGCATAACGTGCATATTCGCAGGTATTGATCATATCCATGATCCTGTCTATAAGTTCCTGTTCAATATTTAGCTTTGTCAATGCAGCCATAGCCGAATCCTTGGAAAGTTCAGAAACAGGAATAGTCAATTTATCGCTCAGGTACCCCCAGAAAGCTTTAAGAACTTCCTCGTAAAATTGTTCACTCTTATTTTGTTTCAGGTACTGGGCAGCCAGTTTAAGGCGTTTGCCCGCAAACTTGTTTGCCTTTTTGTTCTTCATCAGGGCCATGTTTGCATTTTCCTTAAGTTTTTTGTGCAAGACAAGAACCAATATGACGCATGCCAATAAAGGACAAAGCAACAATATCCAAAACAGAGGAGAACCGAAGAAAAGAGCACCTTTGGGATAGACCTCAAAATCATGATTTTTTATGAAAAAGATATCATGATTGATGTACTTCAAATCCTCCTTGGAACTTCCGGAAACGAAAGCCCCTCCGGCATTACCACTTCCCTTATCGACATGGATATTGAATCCCTGCGCACTAATGGTTTTATATTGATGTGTTCCCAAATCGAAATAGCTGAATTCAACAGGGGCAATTTTATAATCACCTTCATGACGGGGAATCAACAGATATTCGAATGTTTTGGTCCCGTTGCTGCCCGCCTGCGTATTCTTAATATTCATATTGATCTTGGGATCATAGGATTCAAAATCAGAAGGAAAATTAACTTTAGGCGGGTCGGCCAGTTTCAGGTTCCCGTTCCCTGAAAGGGTGATTTTGTATGTAATAGCATCATTAGCTTTTACGGTTTTCTTATCAACCGAAGCAGACATGGATATTTTACCTACACCTCCAGAAAATGAAGCAGGTTTGTTGGCAGGAAGAGGCTTAACTAAAATTTTCACCGGTTTACTGACCACTTTGCGTTTGATTTCTTTTTCCTCTCCGCCAAATATATCGAATATGCTATGTCCTCCCGTACTGACACTGGCGATACAAGTCAGTTCATACGGATCGATGGTAATCACCCCGCTCCGCTGAGGGAAAAGAATAGTCTTCTTTATCACGCCCACGCCATAAACCTGTCCATTGATCACAGTTTGCTGTAAATTGATCTGAGGGGGTGTTTCAATATCCTGGGCATAGAATCCACTGTAAGAAGGAAATTTCATATTTTGGAAACCGCGCAGGTTAATCCTTGTATAAACCTTAATTGTAGCAACAACGTGTTCACCCTGATAAACAGAATTTTTATTTACATCAACCACAACAAAAATGTCATTTTTACCAATCTTCACACTGGTTTTATGAGTAGGGGGAGCCGGTTCGTCATTAAAGAAATCATCAAAAGGATCAACATTGTGGCGTTGCGATTGCCTGTTCCTTTGAGCTGAAGCATGCCCGGCAACTTTTATGGTCAAAGAATTGGAACGGTATTTATGGCCTCCGGCCACCACTTCAGCTGGACCGATTGAAAAAGTCCCTTCGCTATTTGCCTGTAATACAAAAGTATAAGAAAAACTAGTACTTTGGCTCATCCGCCCGTTTATAACCTGAACACTGCTGCTGGTCATTGTACTTGGCCCCTGCAATAACCTTAATCCACCAAAATTGGGCCGGGTAAATCCTGAGGGATTAGCTGTAACCGTATAAGTAACTTCAAACGCTTCGCCGGCAGCAACCCTACCCGGACCATTGGCAGTAAATTCAACACCTCCGGCAAATAAATTCAAGCTGCACAGGACATTGAATAATATTATAATAAACTTATTTCTCATACCTTTAATTTATCAATAAATTACCAATTTTTCAATGTTGAAGATTTACCAGCCTTGGCTGCCTGTTCTTTCAAACGTTGCTGGGTATTTTTTTCATCATTTTGCAAAGACTCCAACATACGTTGAGCATCATCTTTTGAAATCTTGGGTTGTGGAGGCGGTTGATTGGGCTGTTTGTTATTGCCCTGATTGGGTTTGGGTTTGTTTTGTTGGTTATTTTTATTCTTATTTTGGTCGTTTTTATTGTTCTTATTCTTGTTTTTATTATTATTATTTTGCTGCTTTAATTTTGCCTGTACATAAGCAAGATTATAACGGGTCTGGTTATCCTTAGGATTAATTTTCAGGGATTCCTTATATGCTTTCAGGCTCTCTTCATATTTCTTCAACTGAAGCAAAGCATTCCCTTCATTATGGTACACTTTCGCCAAATTCTTATTTGAAGTCTTTACATGGCTTAAATCATTGAAAACCTGGGCAGCTTCATCATATTTCTTTTGTTTATAAAGGGCATCGCCCAAATTAAATGCAGCTTCATAAGGCTTTTTCGATTTGGCTAATGCCTTTCTATAGGAAACCTCACTGTTTGCATACTTGCCATTCTTATAACTCATATTCCCTTCACGAACAGCCTTACGGTAATTCTGTGCCTGAATGGAGCCCCAAAACAGCGAAAAAGTAAGAATTAAAAATACTATTTTAAATTTACCCTTCATAGTCAATTCTAACATTATAATCAACATTTGAACAATTAAACTATTATAAAATGTTTGAAGTTGTTTGAAATGGTTCAAGATAGTTCAACATGGTTCAAGAAAGTTCAAGATGGTTTAATAAATTTTTAAACTTTTGAACCTTTAAACTCTCAAACCTTTGAACCTTTAAACCTTTGAACTCTCAAACCTTCAAACCTTCAAACCTTCAATCGGATTATTTATATTTTCTTACCCTAAACAGGTCAAATTTACTAAATTGTTTATTTTTCCTTTCCAGGACAAAAAATTCAATAAACAGGAA
>JAUZOH010000392.1 GCA_030706565.1 Bacteroidota bacterium
AAAAGGAAGAATAAAGTTTTCAAAGGCAAATACAAACCACGGCAATAAAACCTGCCTTAGACTCCGCTCAGGAAGCAAAAAAATAGTGGAACCATTTCAAACTATCTTATAGGCCAGTGTATTAATATTCATTTACGCTGAAATTCTCTGAGAAAAACCTGAGTTTCTCTGAGTAATGCCATGAAGCAGTATACCCTTATAACCCTTTTTACTACTTGCGAATTTCAATTAAGATAACTATTTAAATTTTTCAGTTTGATTAATTGCCAATCCTGGATAAATTTGAACAAAAATTAGCAAATGAAACGAAATATCTTTATAACAATAATGACTTGCTGCCTGAGCCAGCTTGGATTTTCACAATCATCCGGTTTAATATACCGGTCCGATCGCTATAGCATATACAATAACCGGGTGGAACAGGGAAAATTTAAAGCAGTTGCCCTGTCGGGCACAAAAATGACTTCTAACTACCAAAGTCCTGAAGCTGAAAAATACAGCCCAACCATACGCTTTAAATTCAGTATTAATTTACGTGACAATGAAATGCTGTCCGGGAAAGACCATTTCGTGACTTTACAGCCTCAAGATGGAAAATTTACTACCAATGTTGTTTTTGGTAAACAGCTGGTCGATACGTTAGCCGGGGCAAATAATTCAAACCTTCAACCTAACACACAATGGACTGTCCGCCTCGATATGCGGGATATATTCAAATCCTTCAAGGAAAAAGGATATTACACGCTATTTAATGGAGAAAAACTGTATCAAGCAGATTTCAAGGGCGTTTACATCGCCGGAGGAATCCGCCCTTTGTCCTGGGATTTTAATAATCTGGGGAACCGTCCCGAATATCAATTGAAAGATCCTGACGGAGATGGGATTTACGAAACCACCTTAACCATGAATGCCAAGGGTGATGAGAAAAAAACCGAGGCGCAATGGGAACTGACCAGGGATATTTCTCTTTTCCCGCAGTATAAATCCGATTTCCCTTTATCCGATGCCATTTACAATATGGCTCTGGAAGAAATGATGAAAGCCGTTGAACCCGACAGTACATTCCGCACCGGCAAGGAATGGGGAGGTGTCTGGACCCGCGATATCAGTTATTCCATTATCCTGGCGATGGCTAATTTACAGCCCAAGGTTGCACGCTATAGTTTGATGAGAAAAGTAAAAAATGGACGGATTATCCAGGATACGGGCACAGGCGGTGCCTATCCTGTTTCTACAGACCGGATGATTTGGGCTACAGCTGCCTGGGAACTGTATAAAACAACAGGAGACAGGGACTGGTTAAAGCAAGCCTACGAAATTATCCGAAATTCGGTAAATGATGATATAAACAATGCTTATGACCGGGCTACCGGCCTTGTTCATGGAGAATCTTCATTTCTCGACTGGCGCGAACAAACTTATCCCAAATGGATGCAACCGGTTGATATCTATGAATCCGAAAATCTTGGAACCAATGCTGTTCACTATCATGCAAATGTCATCCTTTCACAAATGGCAACCCTTCTGAACGATTCACGCTCTGCCGGATTTTATAAACAACAGGCCGAAAAAATCAAGGCCGGAATCAATAAATACCTGTGGATGAACGAAAAAGGTTATTACGGCCAATACCTGTACGGAAGGAATTATAAAAGCCTTTCACCCCGTGCTGAAGCTTTGGGTGAAGCATTGTGCGTATTATTTAATGTTGCAAATGATCAACAGAAGAAATCGGTGATTGAAAATGTACCGGTTACTGATTTTGGGATTACCTGCATTTACCCGCAGATTCCGGGAATTCCTCCTTATCATAATAATGCTATCTGGCCGTTTGTCCAGTCATATTGGGCATTAGCTTCGGCCAAAGCAGGAAACGAAAAGTCGGTTCTGGCCTCAATAGCAGCTATTTACCGCCCGGCAGCCATGTTTCTCACCAATAAGGAAAATTTAGTTGCCGATAATGGCGATTTTGCAGGCACACAGATCAATTCGAGCAATATGCTTTGGAGCATCTCCGGTAGCTTAAGCCTGATTCATAAAATCATTTTCGGGATAGATTTCCAGGGTGATAAGCTTGTTTTTCATCCCTTCGTGCCGAAAGCATTGGCGGGGAACCGTTCGCTCAACAATTTCAAATGCCGCAAGGCTATTTTGAATATCACTATGCAAGGCTATGGAGATGTTATTAAATCATTCGTAATTGACGGCAAACCCTCCTCTCCTTCTGTTTCTTATGAATTAAAGGGAACTCATGAGGTGAACATCATCCTGGCAAATAACGAGTTTCAGGACTTAAAAATCAATAAAGTGAATAATTATACTTCACCGGATGTCCCAATTGCCAGTTGCACGGGAGATTCTCTCTCATGGCCTGCTGTGAACGGAGCCATAAACTATACAGTTATAAAAAACGGACAACCTGTTGCTACAACCCAAAAGACATGTATAAAAGCTGATCGCGCCAACTACAATGAATATCAGGTTTTTGCAAATGATTCAAACCAGGTAAGTTCTTTTGCCAGTGAATCTGTTGTGCTTCAGGGCAATCAATATAAACAAACCCTTGAAATTGAGAAATTTGCCGGGAAAGCTTCATATCCCTACAGCAATTATTCAGGTGAAGGTTTTGTTGAAATCAGCAAAGAAAAAAACACGAATATCCCAATTCAGGTAAACATTGAAAACACAGGCATCTACACGATAAGTTTCCGCTATGCCAATGGTAATGGACCAATCAACACACAGAATAAATGTGCAATCCGGACTTTAAAAGTGGATAATAAATTTGCAGGAACAATTATCCTTCCTCAAAGAGGTAGCAAAGAATGGTCCAATTGGGGCTTCTCCAATTCAATTCAGGTAAAACTGACCAGGGGAAAACATATACTGTCCATTTCTCTCGAACCATCCAATGAAAATATGAACGGAAAGGTGAACCAGGCCATGCTGGATTTGTTGAGAATTGACATGTTGTCGGGCAGATAAAAGTTGTAAAAGGCATGCTGGTAACAGGAAAGAAGAAGCGTACAGTTCCTTCCCAATAAATCTTTTGAGCAATTCTTAAAGAATTTTCTGGAAAACTTAGCTTTTCTTCTCACTTTTGCAACTTTAATTGATTTTTATAATGATATATAGTTACGAGTATTTAAAAGATTTTACTGTTGCTGTGTTTACCAAAATGGGATGCAGCAGTACGGACGCGGAAAAAGCCGCAAAAGTTTTTTTAAAAGCTGAATTAAGAGGCCTTTCTTCTCATGGAATGATCCGGATCATTGATTATTTCAGATTATGGGAAGCAGGGCGCATCAATGTCCATCCCGATATAAAAATTGTACATGAAACACCCAGTACAGCTGTTGTTGATGGCGACGGAGCCATTGGCATGATTGCTGCTACCCGTTCTATGGAAATTGCCATTGAAAAAGCAAAAACAGCCGGTTCAGGCTGGGTATCGACAAGGAATTCCAATCATTACGGAATC
>JAUZOH010000393.1 GCA_030706565.1 Bacteroidota bacterium
ACGCGAAAGAACGATCTTTTCCAAATCCCTTCCTTTGCGGATAAACGTATCCACAGAATCCTTATGGCTGACACGGGTTACATCCTGTTCGATAATAGGTCCCGCATCCAGTTCGGTAGTAACATAGTGGCTGGTGGCCCCAATTATTTTCACTCCTCTCAGATAAGCCGAATGATAGGGCTTTGCCCCGGGAAATGCAGGCAAAAAAGAATGGTGAATATTGATGATTTTATTGGGATATTCACGGATAAAACTATCGGACAACACCTGCATATAACGGGCCAGTACCACAAAATCAATATTGCTCTCTCTCATTAACTTGAGTTCTGCCCGTTCCTGATCTAATTTATTTTCGGCAGTAATGGGGAAATACATAAAATTGAAACCCAGACGTCGGATAACCGGCGCCAGTTCCCTGTGATTACTGATGATAAGGGGAATATTCACATTCAATTCCCCGGCCTGAAAACGGGAAAGAATATCAAACAAACAATGCGACAATTTGGAAACAAAAATGGCCATGTTCAGCTTTTTATCCGGGAAATAAATATGGAACTGCATGGAATACTTGGAAGCAATGAGAGTCTGAAAATATTCCCCTATTTTTCCGGCAGGAATGGCAAAATTGGCCAGTTCCCATTCAATGCGCATAAAGAATATTTTTTCCTGCTTTTCCACATGCTGTTCCAGAAAGATAATATTCCCGCTATTTTCGTTGATAAATTCAGTAACACTGGACACTATTCCTTTTTGATCCGGGCAATGCATCAAAAGTATGGCAGTATTCCTGGGTTCCGCAAGCTGATCGTTTATTAGTTTATTGGTTTTCACAATGTTCCCCGGATTTTTTATTATAAAGTTCCTTTGGTTGAAGGAAGGGAGAAGTTAAACACGTCACGTTTAACAGCAGCTTTGATAGCCCGGGCAAATGCCTTAAAAATCCCTTCAATCTTATGATGTTCGTTTGTCCCTTCCGCCCTGATATTCAGATTACAACGTGCCGCATCAGAGAATGACTTAAAGAAATGAAGAAACATTTCGGTAGGCATCTCTCCCACTTTCTCCCTGTGAAATTCGGTTTCCCAAACCAGCCAGCTTCTGCCGCCAAAATCAAGCAGTACCTGGGCCGAGCAATCGTCCATGGGCAGTGCAAAACCATAACGTTCAATGCCGCGCTTGCTGCCCAAGGCCTTATAAAAAGCCTCACCAAGGGCAATGGCCGTATCTTCAATAGTATGATGCTCATCCACTTCCAAATCACCTTTTACCTGAATTTTCAGGTCACAACCCGAATGACGGGCAATTTGCCCCAGCATGTGGTCGAAAAAACCAAGCCCGGTTGAAATTTCAGCCTTTCCGTTTCCATCGAGATTAAGCTCGATATGAATATCTGTTTCACTGGTTTTCCGGTCAATGGCAGCGGTTCTTTCACCGGAAACAAGAAACTCATATATTTTATTCCAGTTTTCTGCAATCAGGGCGCAATAATTTTCCAGTCCGCGGCTTTTTAAGTCAGCCAATTTTTCAATACTTCCCAACAAAATAGCCTTTGCCCCAATGTTTTTAGCCAGTTCGACATCGGTCAACCGGTCGCCAATTACAAAAGAAGCAGACAGGTCATAACTTCCGTTCATGTATGCAGGAAGCAGGCCTGTACGGGGCTTGCGTGTCGGTGCATTATCTTCAGGCCAGGAACGGTCAATCAATATATTATCAAAAACAATTCCTTCATTTTCCAAGGTTTTCAGCATTTTTCCCTGAACCCGCTTAAAACGTTCTTCGGGATAAGCAGCAGTTCCCAAGCCGTCCTGGTTGGAAACCATCACCAGCTCAAAATCCAGGTTTTTACGGATAAAATACATATTCCGCAAAACACCAGGCAAAAATTCCAATTCATCCAGCGTATTGACCTGGAAAGTAACCGGAGGTTCCACAATCAACGTACCATCCCTATCTATAAAAAGCGCTTTTTTCATTTAACTAATTTTTATATTCCGACAATGCTTTGACCAGCAACTCATTTTCTTCTTTGGACCCAACGGAAATACGCATGCAGCCTTCACAAAGATGAACGGAGGAACGGTTTCTTACAATTATCTTACTGTCAACCAAATATTTATACACATTTATCGGATCAATAACTTTAGCCAGAAAAAAATTGGCATCCGACGGGTATATTTTTTCAACAACCTTTAATTTACTCAGTTTTTCAATTAGTTCCTTCTTTTGCATTAGAATGAGTTTAACCCAATTTTCCTTTTCTTCCACACGGCGAAGCCCTTCAATAGCTTTCTGCTGGGTAAGATAATTTACATTATAAGGATATTTTATTTTATCGAAAACAGCAATGATATCTGGCTGGGCAAAAGCCATGCCCAGCCGTATGCCAGCCATAGCCCATGCTTTGGATAAAGTCTGGAAAATAATCAGATTGGGCAATTTATCTAAATATTTGACCAGGCTGCTTTGCGAAGAAAAATCGATATAAGCTTCATCAACAACCACCAGGCCTTTGAAATGCTCAATAATGCTCAGTAAATCAGACTCTTCAAAACTATTGGCAGTAGGATTATTGGGTGAGCAAAGAAAAATCAGCCTCGTATTTGCATCAACTGCATTTACCAGGGCCTTCATATCTATCTTAAAATCGGGAGTAAGGGAAACTTTCCTGAACTCAACATTGTTAATATGGGCAGCTACCGAATACATCCCGTAGGATGGGTCAAGGGAAACGATATTGTGCTGGCCGGGTTCGCAAAAGGCTCGGATAACCAAGTCAATAGCTTCATCGCTTCCGTTTCCGGTAAATACCTGCGAGGGTTTTATTTTTTTCTGCTGTGCAATCAGGCCCCTCAGCTCTTTTTGTAAGGGATCGGGATAACGGTTAAATGGATAATTATAAGGATTTTCGTTTGCATCCAGCAAAACGGCCGCATCTCCTGAATATTCGTTTCTTGCCGATGAATAGGGCTCCAAAGCCCTGATATTGTCGCGGGTTAATTTATCTATATCAAACATATCTTATTCTCCGATTATTTTCACCAATACTCTTTTCCGGCGTTTTCCGTCAAATTCGCCATAAAATATTTGTTCCCAGGGCCCGAAATCAAGCTTTCCTTGGCTGACAGCAACCACCACCTCGCGCCCCATGACGCTCCGCTTCAGGTGTGCATCGGCATTATCCTCAAAACCATTGTGTTTATACTGGGAATAAGGTTTTTCAGGAGCCAGCTTTTCAAGCCAAACTTCAAAATCATGATGAAGTCCACTTTCGTCATCATTAATAAACACACTGGCTGTGATATGCATCGCATTGCAAAGCAGGAGTCCTTCACTGATCCCGCTTTCAGCCAGACATTGTTCCACTTGCGGAGTAATATTCACATATCCCCGGCGCGTGGGTAACTCAAACCAAAGTTCTTTACGGTAAGATTTCATTTCATCATGG
>JAUZOH010000394.1 GCA_030706565.1 Bacteroidota bacterium
AGAGGTTCATCCAGTGCGTTAACATGCACAAATATGCTCTCCCCTGTTTTCAAATCCTTAATAAAGCCATAGCCTTTAGAATCATTAAAAAAAGTCACTATTCCTTTTCGCAGGGTTTCAACCGGATCAGGCTCTATGTTTTTGGGAATACTTACTTCAATATCTTCAGCGTTTATCTCTGTTCTTTGCGATAAATCCGGAGGTGTGGAAGTGATGCGTCCAAATTCATCAACGTATGCAATCATTTCTGCCAAGTTATTCCCGTTTCTCTTATTTCCTTTTCTTGCCTGTTTTTTTCTCTCTTTCTCTTGTCTGTTTTTCTCTTTTTGTTTGCTTATCTCTTTTTTGTTACTCGTTTCCTTTGATCTTCCCATAATTATTTTAAGTGATTAAATGAATTGCATTTTTATAATTTATAGAGAAAGTAAAAGTTGTAGGGGTCTTTTGAGCATTTAAAGCTCATGTAACTACTGTACAGCTTATATAATCTTTAAACCAGCTATTTGAATTAGATAAGAAATTTGCGAAAAGAACTGGCTACAATTTTTACAAAATTAATATAAAACTTGGTACTTTTAGAATATATTCCAATTTCATCAAATAAACATATTAAAAAAATATCCCAAATGATGTACTGAAAAATTAAAAGATGGTCCAGAATATAGCCAACATGCCTTTCAACATTTTATATTTAAATATTTTATTCAGCTATCAATAAATCCATTAATTAGTTGTACCTTGCAACCGATTTAATCCGGAATACTCCCCGTCTGCTTCAGTCAGGTTTTCTTCCCGAAAATTTCTTTTAAAAATTAAAATTTATTCATGCAATTTAAAACATTGAACATCATTGAACCTATTCTTAAATCGCTTAAAGAAGAAGGTTACACAACTCCCACACCTATTCAGGAAAAAGCTATTCCCATTGTATTGAAAGGAAACGACCTATTGGGTTGCGCACAAACAGGAACCGGGAAAACTGCAGCATTTGCAGTTCCAATTCTCCAACTATTGAGCACAAACAAACCCTCAGGACAAAAAAGGAAAATACGCAGTTTAATCGTCACACCCACCAGGGAACTGGCCTTACAAATAGATGAAAGTTTTAAGACTTATGGCAAATATACCGGGTTATCCTGCACTGTTATCTTCGGCGGAGTGAAACAGAATCCGCAAGTAGCCGCGCTTCAAAAAGGCGTAGATATTTTGGTGGCAACTCCTGGACGTTTGCTCGATCTGATGCAACAGGGATTTATTACCTTAAGAGATATTGAATTTTTCGTATTGGACGAAGCCGATCGTATGTTGGACATGGGGTTTATACATGACATAAAAAAAATATTGGCTGTAATTCCTTCAAAGAGTCAATCACTTTTTTTCTCAGCAACCATGCCCCCTGAAATTGCAAAACTGGCCGGATCTATACTTCATCATCCTTCAACAGTTGAAGTAACTCCGGCTTCTTCAACTGTAGATACCATCAAACAATTAATTTATTACGTGGATAAAGGCAATAAGAATGCATTGCTGGTAGATGTATTAAAGGATAAAGATATAAAAACCGCCTTGGTATTCACTCGCACCAAGTATGGGGCCGATAAGCTGGTGAAGATACTTGTCAAAAATCACATCCGGGCAGAAGCCATCCACGGAAACAAAACACAAAACGCACGTCAAAGGGCATTAAACAATTTCAAAGAACAGACCACAAGAATACTGGTCGCCACCGATATTGCCGCGCGAGGAATTGACATTGACAATTTGAGCTTTGTAATTAATTATGAAATACCCAACATTGCCGAGACCTATGTACATCGAATTGGCAGAACCGGACGTGCCGGTGCAAACGGAACAGCCCTTTCGTTTTGCGATGCAGAAGAAAAAAACTATTTGCGCGAAATTGAAAAATTAATTCATATCAAAATTCCGGTCGTAGATGAACACCCTTTCCCATTAATTGATCTCCATCCCGAAAATGCCGAAAACAAAAAACAACAACATCGTTCATTTTATGCCAAACCCAAACAGACCGGTAATAAAAAGAAATGGGTTGAGCATCCAAGAACAACCCGTTAATTATTTTCTAACCTTTTCTTTAAAACTGTGAAAAGTGTCAGGATTATCTAAATCCGGCCAGGAATACTTAATTCTGTTTGTTAATTCAAATGTATCTTTTAGTTGCTCGAATAAATATAAATTATCTTTATCGGCAACTAAAAATATATAACTTCTCAACCGAACGGCATAAGATTTAGCCTGAAGATATGCTTCCTCCAATTGCTTTTCTGATAATATCTCAAATTTTGCTTCGACTACAATTTTTGCCGATTCTTCGCCTCTTTTCGAATTAAAAATTATGGAATAATCAGGAAAATAACGAATACCTCGTCCCATACGTATTGGCATTTGGCGCATCCAATCTTCACTTTTAAAACCCAATCTGAATAACAATGGTTCTATTAATTCGATTTCCACATCACGTTCATCCTGAATATGATTTGAAGAATGATTAAATACAGGCAATTGCGGAAATTCAGAAATATTTATTCCAGACTCTTTAATTAATCGCAACAGTTCAGCAAATTCAATTTGAGTCACTGGCCTGCCGTTAAGTCCCTGCATGTGTCCCTTCACTGTCGGATTCTTTTTAAGAATAGGATTTATAGATAAAGAATGGTAATTAATCGGTTTAATTTTTAAAGGGAAACCTATATTTACGACATAATAATAATGGGCAAAAGGATTAATAAAACTATCAGATGTTGCCCGCCAGATTGAATGGATATAACTTCGCGGTGCAGTACAATACATTAAAATTATATCACCCCTTTTGATCCTTTCATTACCAGCACCCCAGGTATAACTTGAATTTTCGTTAGCATCATCAAGGGTATCGTAATCCCATTCTCCACCTCCAATAAACCAAGCTTTTAAAGGATTAGAAAGTTCTTCTTTTGTAATTTTGATCAAAGATTTTATACCAAAATCATAAATAAGAGCCACAAATTCGGGAGGGGGTAAATTTATGTGCTTGCGAAATTCATTTAAAGAGATACTTAAGTCAAAATAAAACCAAACCCTTTTCAGCCAATTATTTCTAGGCGGAAAATTGGGAATGGTAATCTCAAAATTCTCGCAAATCTGCATAAAAGTGAAAAAATCCTTTCTATCAAAAAAATAAGGGAAGAAGTATTCCGGAAATTTTTTGTATAAACAAAATGAGATAGCTTCAAAGAATTCAAAAAAAAACTCATACTTATATGTAAAATTCTCTTTTTCATATATAGCTAAGAATGGGAAATTTCTAATTCTACCATTTTTTAATTTAAGTTTTAGTGGAATACCCTCATGAAAAATGAAATTTTCGAAAAAAGAACGAGCTTGATCAACCGAATTAATTTGAATATTACGGGTATAATCAGCTATAACTTGAGG
>JAUZOH010000395.1 GCA_030706565.1 Bacteroidota bacterium
ACTTGAAGGCAAACGCGTGTAAAATTGATTATATCAATTAGCTCTCTTTCCGCTTGTCATAAACCATCTTCCCGATCAGGCCCAACAGAAGCAAGACCACCAGTGAAGAACTTGCCAGGGCAATTTTCTGCCCGTAATCATATGATTTGGGCTGGAATTTGAATTCGATGTTGTGCTTGCCTGCCGGTACAGGCATTGCCCGTAAAACATAATCAGCACGGCAATGTTGAACAGGTTTGCCATCCAGAAAGGCATTCCAGCCTTCTGCATAATAAATCTCTGAAAATACAGCCAACTGTGGTTTAGTACTTTTAGATTCATAAACCAAATCATTGGGCAGGTAAGAAAGCAGTTTAATGGTGCCCTTAGTCGTATCGGCACTACTTTCAGGGATGGCAGAAACCACCTCTTTGAATCTCTTGTCGATGATGGCCTGTGAGGAGGGATCAAAATTGTTCAACCCGGCATATTCCTCATCGGCATTATTCACCAGCTTATATTGTTTAACAAACCAGGCATTGCCCAAGGCATTGAAGTTGATGATAGGCATTGCATCGGGGTTATATATGATGAACTTTGTATTCAACATGTTCAGAATAGGCAGCTGATGCAGCACCATAGCAAGAGTATCCTGAGAAACTTTCCCGGTCAATGTTTGTTGAAGGGCCATAATATCCCTTGTCAGAGGCCCGTCAATCAGATCCTGATACCTGCGGAGTTTGGCACCATGATAACCACCGATGGATTTATGGAAATAAGGAGTATAACCATCGGTAAAAGGATTACGGGTAATGTTCAATACACGGTAATCGGGATCAGTATCCTTCAGGATAAATTCATCAGCAGTGGATCTTTCAAAAGTATTTTTAGCTACCCTTTTGGTCACAAAGTTGTCGTTATTTAAATACCGCTTGTCAATGGGCCAAAGATCAACCAACATCAGAAGAGCCAAGGCACCAGTGAACCATGCACTTTTAATTTTCTTGGACACATAAGCCCAAATCAGGCCACCGCCCAAAAGGATAAAAATAAGCGAACGCCAGGCATCGCTTCTGAGCATAGAAGCCCTGTCGGCCTGCATGGCATTGAGCAACTGGCTGATCAGATTATCAGGCCACCCCGACGATTTAAGCTGTTGGGAAAGTGCAGTATCCTGGCTTGAAGTAAAATTAAAGAACAGAGAGGACATCAGGGCAAAAATAAGAGTGATACCCCCTACAATACCCAGCGAATACTTCAAAGCCTTAATGACTTTTTTCTTTTCAATCTTATTGGTGAATATATCCCTGAGGGCCAGGAAACCCAACAGGGGCACGGCAAAATTAGCGATCACCAGGATCATCGAGACCGTCCTGAACTTATTATACAAGGGGAAATGATAGAAAAAGAAATCGGTAACCATGGGTGCATTCTTTCCCCACGACAAAACTATTGAAAGTATCGAAACCACCAGCAGCCACCATTTAGCCGGACCCTTGACCAAGAACAGGCCCAGCACAAATAAAAAGCATACTATAGCCCCAAAATAAACCGGGCCGGAAGTGAAAGGCATCTCGCCCCAGTATGCAGGCAACTGACGGGAAATATTTTCAGGGCTTTGAACCCCGGCCTGCTGCAATGTTTTATAAGTTTCGGATTTTTCATCAAATCCTTCGGAACCGCCTCCCTGAAAATTAGGGATCAGCAAGGTAAAGGTCTCAGCTTTCCCGTAACTCCAGGCAAGTGCATAATCCTTATCCAAACCGGAGGATTGTTGTTGATTTGCCTGCTGATCGACAGCTTTTTTCTGAGTCAGCTCTGTTTTTCCCCTGATACTCTCTTTTCCATATTCCCAGGTTGTCCAAAGCATGGAGGTATTTGGCAATACGGCAAGAGCTGCAGAACATACAAGTATGGCCGAAGCAATAAAGAAATTTTTCAGTTCCTTCTCCTTAATGGCATAGATGAAATAAACAACCACCAAAAGCAAGATGGTGAGAAAGAGGTAAAACAGAATCTGGGGATGGTCACAGGATATCTCTATGCCCAGCGCTATAGCGGTAAAAATGCCGCCGGCCAGGTATTTCTTCTTATAAGTGAGCAAAATCCCGGCAATAACGGGAGCCATATAAGCAATTGCATAAGCTTTTGTAATATGCCCCGCCCCGATAATAATAAAATTGTACGAAGCGAAGGCGAAAGCCAGTGCCCCCGCAAAACTTATCCACTTGTCGACATTTAAAGTCAGCAGCAAAATATAGAAACCCAACAAAAGTGTGAAAACAATAGCAACAGTGGTATATGGCAGATTAAGCCGCAAAACCCGCTGAAAGAATAGATAAACATTATGATTGGGGCCCCCTTTAATCTGATAAGCAGGCATTCCGCCAAACATGGAATTTGTCCAACGGGAATCCTGGCCAGGGTGAGTTTTCTCAAAATTGATCAGCTCCTGCGACATTCCCTGGGCATGGATATTATCCATCTGTGTAAGCTCTTTTCCCTCCATCAGAGGGCTGAAGTAAACAAAGCTGATGACAATAAACAACACGCCGATAAGTATATGCGGCAAAAGTGGTTTCAAAAGGTCTTGCAACTGTTTCATTATCTAGATTTAAATTTAATTATATCATTAAAATGATCTGTATGCAGTTCATTCAATTACTCTGTGGAGATAAATCTGCTTATATTTTCAAACTGAATCCCCGGTTATTTTATTTTCTTAAACAGATTTTTCATGTTCACCTTGTCGGCAATGATTCCATGCAAGGTATCTATGGTAATCCTTTCCTGCTCCATATTGTCGCGATAGCGGACAGTTACCGTATTATCTTCGAGGGTCTGATGATCGATGGTGATGCAGAACGGGGTACCGATTGCATCCTGGCGGCGGTAACGGCGGCCTATGGAATCTTTTTCATCATACTGGCAATTGAAATCGAATTTAAGAAGATGGAAAATTTCCCTTGCTTTTTCAGGCAATCCGTCTTTCCTGATCAAAGGAAGAACAGCAAGTTTTACAGGAGCCAGCTCAGGCGGAATTTTCAACACTACACGTTCATCAACGCTACCGTCTTCTTTGGTAATCTTCTCTTCGGTGTACCCGTTACTCAGGATGCAGAGGAACATACGGTCCAAGCCAATTGAGGTTTCGACGCAGTAAGGAACATAACTCTGATTGGTTTCGGGGTCAAAATATTGAAGTTTCTTCCCGGAGAATTTCTGATGCTGTGATAGATCGAAATCAGTACGCGAATGGATACCTTCCAGTTCATTGAAACCCATAGGGAACTTAAACTGGATATCAAAAGCCGCATTGGCATAATGAGCCAGTTTTTCGTGTTCGTGGTAACGGACTTTTTCAGGTTCAATGCCCAATGCAAGCAGCCAGTTTTTACGTTTTTCCTTCCAGAATTCAAACCATTTGAGCTCTTCACCGGGACGGACAAA
>JAUZOH010000396.1 GCA_030706565.1 Bacteroidota bacterium
AATATACAGACAACTTGTAATTATTTAAAAATCGAAAAAAATGAATCTCCATAATAAAATACTGCTGTTATTTTTAATGCTTGTTTGTACGTTCCCTCTCCAGGCACAGCAAAATACCACCATGTACCACATGTATGGTGTACCCCAATCAAATTCACTTAATCCCGCCTTCCAGTCATCATATAACTTTTACATTGGCATTCCTGCCATAGCCCCACTTTATGTTAATGGAAACAATAATCCCTTAAGTTTTGATGATATCGTGAAGCATAATGATCAGATCGATTCACTGATCACCCCCTTTCATCCCAAAGGAAACAGACAGGAGTTCTTAAATCTATTTAAAGACAACAATTTTGTAAATGGAGATTTCAGTACTGGTCTTTTCTCTATAGGATTAAGAATTAATGAAATGTTCTTTACATTTGATATCAATGATAAGGCCTCAGTACATTTTAATTATCCCAAAGATCTGATTACCGCTGCACTTTCCGATGGATTCCCGGATAATACGACTTACAACTGGAGCAAGTTAGGTATAGATGCGCAATATTACAGGGAATATGCACTGGGTGTTTCGCGTCATATTAACGACCGTTTGACTTTAGGATTAAAAGGCAAATTACTATTTGGTAAAGCGGATATACATACCACCAATTCGTTGATGAAAATCCGTTCGGGTTATAAATCCTGGGATTTACAATCAGATGCAACTGTACACAGCTCTTTGCCCTTTGTAAAATGGAAATATGATAAAAACGGTAAACTGGATTGGGACAATATTGAAACTAAAAAATTTAAAGGAGATACCATCCGGCAAATTGTAATGAACACAGGAAACCCTGGATTCGCCCTTGATGCAGGATTTGAATATAAGGTAGACGACCATTTTACAGTTTCCGGCAGTCTTATTGATTTGGGATTTATCCGCTGGCGCAAAGAAATCACCAATCTTTCGCTTAAAGGTAACTATACCTTCGAAGGAGAACTGGTAAACAGCTATAACAAGGACTCCATTTCAGATGCTGCCAATGCCATCCTGGATACACTTAAAAATGAATTTTACCTGGAAGGCCATGATGCATATACCACCTATTTATCCGGGAAAATGTACCTGGGGGCATCATACAACTTCAATAATCGCCTAAGTTTTGGTTTGCTTTCATCGAGCCAGATTTACAATAAAAAACTCTACCAGCAACTGACATTATCTTGTAATTTGCAACCCATCAGACTTTTATCCACCTCTGTCTGTTATTCCCTGTTAAATAATAAAAGTCAGAACCTGGGATTTGGGCTTTCCTTAAAACTCATAAACCTGAACATTTATGCAATCTGCGACCAGGTACCTTTACATTGGGCTAAGAGTAAGAATTCGGAGGATGGTCCGGGCTATATACCCTATAAGACAAAAGGAATGGATCTCAGGCTGGGCGTAAACCTTGTATTTGGAAAGGAAAAATCTAAAAAACGACTCCAAGACCAACCCTTAATCGAATAATTTTTCTTAAAACATACATACAAAAATATTAACTTTGTAACCGAATTAATATTTTTGTAAAACGATGGGTTTGCTTAAATTACTTTTAATATTCATCATTATTTACTACTTCAGTAAGTTAGTAGGAATGATTTTTCTTCCTTTTTGGGCAAAAAATTTTACGGACCGAATGAGTAAAGTTCAGGATATAGAGGAAGCCAAAAGAAAAGCCAGAGAAAAGGAAGGGAAAATAACGATTGAATATAAAGCTGGTTCGAATCATGCTTTCCGTAAAAAAGAAGAAGGAGAATATGTCGATTATGAAGAAGTAAAATAAGAACTTCTAATATTTTACTTCATCAGATTCTTGATTCTTTTACTCATAGGAGAAGCAAAAATAAAATTATTCAGCTCTTTATTTTCTGACAGAAAAATCTCTTCTTTTGTCCCTTCCCAATATTTTATCCCTTTATAAATATATACTACTTTATCACCTATTTCCATCACCGAATTCATGTCGTGGGTATTGATCAGGGTGGTAATATTATATTCAATGGTAATTTCTTTAATCAAATTATCAATCAAAATTGAAGTTTGAGGATCTAACCCCGAATTAGGTTCATCACAAAAAAGGTATTCTGGTTTTAAAGATATAGCACGGGCAATGGCTACTCGCTTTTTCATTCCTCCGCTAAGTTCCGAAGGATAAAGGGAATTGATATTGACAAGATTTACCCGTTTTAAACAAAAATTAGCCCGTTCAATTTTTTCTGCTTTAGACATGGTGGTGAACATATCCAGGGGGAAAATAATATTTTCCTCAACAGTTGCCCAATCAAATAAAGCGCCTCCCTGGAAGATCATTCCTATCTTCTTTCTGATTTCTTTTTTGGCACTAAAATCAAGCTTATTAAAAATAACATCCCCGTAAAGTATATCTCCCTGATCAATATCATTTAGCCCAACAATAGACTTAAGAAGAACCGTTTTCCCGGAACCGCTCTGGCCAATAATTAAATTGGTTTTCCCTCGCTCAAAACAAACGGATATATCATTAAGTACCGTATGATTTCCAAATGCCTTCGAAACATGTTTTAAAGTAATCATGAAAGCAACAGTTTAGTTAATATTAAATTAAACATAAGGATGCAAACACTGCTATAAACCACTCCTTTTGTACTGGATTTCCCTACTTCAAGGGAGGAACCCTCGGCATAGTAACCGCAATAAGCAGAAATAGAAGTGATAATAAAAGCAAAAACTGCTGTTTTAATCAGGGCATAAGTAATGTAATAAGGTATAAAAGCATACTGCAATCCCATAACATAACTTGCTGAAGTAGTAACCCCTGCAGCAACCCCCACAGCCCATCCGCCAAAAATGCCAACAATCATACTCAATAATGTAAGAAAAGGATTAAAAATAACCGCTGCAGTAATTTTAGGCAGAATCAGGAAACTGGCTGAATTCACCCCCATAATTTCCAATGCATCAATCTGCTCGGTAATCCGCATAGTCCCGATCTCGGATGAGATGCTGGATCCCACTTTCCCGGCTAAGATTAAAGCGATAATGGTTGATGAAAATTCCAACAAAATTGTATCTCTGGTAGATAGAGAAATTGTATAGGATGGGAAAAGTGGATTTTCAATATTGTAAGCCATCTGTAAAGTAATAACGCCCCCGATAAATACAGAAATAATCAAGACAATACTGATGGAATTCAAGCCTATTTTTTCAATTTCCTTAATTGTCTGCTTAAAAAATAGCATTTTTTTCTCAGGCTTAGAGAATACTTTAGCCATGAGAAGATAATATTGACCCAGTTTAAAGAATAGCCCCATATCAGTTAATTTTTAGGATAAAATTACAAATATTTACACGATTATTCATTTTTTAGTCCCGTTTAGCAATCAAGAAATTAATGATTAATCGAATAT
>JAUZOH010000397.1 GCA_030706565.1 Bacteroidota bacterium
ACTTGCGAAACTTCAATACCTAATCTTGATAAGATAGTAGACGACTTGATTGAGGAAGAGTAACTCCTTGTTTTTTTATGATTTTATCTTTACAGACAGCCCTGAAGCCTGCAAAATTTACAAAAATTTATATAACGGTTAATCAGCCTGCTTTCAAAAAATATCAAAAAAACTCATTAAGTATATAGCCCATAGCCCGGCGTTTGTAGTTCAACACGGACTCATCGCTGGGTCTTGCAGACCGCTCAGAGTCCTATTTATTGTGCGTTGCTTTTTGTTCTCTTCTTAATTAAAATTCCCTGTTCCATTCAATAAAGCAATATCATATTTTACGTTATGGATAAGATACTCTTCTAATGCTGAGGAAAATATATCCAATCCAATTGATTCAAGATCTAATCCAAAGACATATTCAAGATAATGAATATTACCACTTAAATCATACATCGTATAATTCTCATTATCCCTATCTTTGACTAAATGATTGTATAATCTTTTTCCAATAGAAGATGAAAATGATGCTTTACCTATGTACATTGCTTTCTTAGAAAAATCTTTTGAGTTATAGCCAAATATCAAATATATTCCTTTTTTCTCTGCATTTGGAAATCTTAAATCAAGCCATGTGGTCTCCGTAAGTTTTGTAAAATACTTATTATCGTATACTTTATCCAATTCAATCAGTGGAATAGGATTTTTAGGAGCAAGTAATTCATTGAATTGTGTAATATTCTTATTCACAATTTCAACCATATTAATATAATCAGTATTCATAAATTATGCTATTATTTTTTAAAGTAACGCTAACGGTCACGTATATGAAACGTTTGGCATTTCGAAGCGATTTCCTGTCAAGTTACAACAAACTTTGATACGAGCTAAAATAATTGATAACGCACTGACTGACAAATGTTTTATACACGATGTTAGCGGTTCGGGCTTTGTTCTCGTACTTCCTGAATATATACTTAAAAATTTTTAAAGATTGTTCATTCCCAGTTATCATCGTTTTCTTTAAACTGTTTTTTATCCATTTTCAACGGCCCTATTATTACACCAGTAGTTTTTACAATGCCTTTTGTACCTGCCGTTAATGTAATAGTTCTGTTCGTCAGGTTTCCGGTTATATCCACTATTCCGTCCATCACATTTACTTCGGTATTGTTAAAATCATCTACATTAACCGTAAACTCGGTTCCACGTACAGAAGTTACAGCAGTTGGGGTTCTGACGTTCATTCTGATAATTTTATTTTTGATTTGTGCCTTTAATTTATCGGCTTCAAAAGTTGCCTGGTCTATTATTCCGCCACCTTCCTGAGAAACTTGTCCTATCCCCCGTGAGTTCACCGCATACATTTTGCCCCGCATCAGCGTTGGCGAATGGGTTCCATCATCGTTGATTCCAATGGTTATTACCGATTTTGAACTTAAAATTATGTCTTCCCCACCATTTTCAAGGGCATAGTGCAACTTTATCCTGCTGTTTTCGCCGGTGGCAATCCAATCGCCGGGAGCTATCTCCGCCGATTGTGTTTCGGACAAAGCGATTTGCTGCCCGTTTGATTTCACTACCATTACTTTCCCCGAAAAAGAAGTGATTTTACAATTGAAGTGAACCAGAGCCATTTTCGGTTTATCGTCCAATCCTTTGTAGCTTACATCGCCGCTGCCTTCCAGCGGTTTGTAATCTTTCATCATCCTGTCGTGGCTTACTTGTGCAACGGAATCGTTGTAATTTTTTTGCTTGGTGAGCATAATGGCAAGCTGCTGCTGCCTCATTACCTCGTCTTGCTGTTGCTGAGCGTTTGCTTTGTTATTATTGTTCATCGCATTGTTCAGCATACCGCCAACGATATTCAGCATAATTTGCTGTTGTAAATTAAGCGAACTGCCCGGAGAAGCGGACGGTTTTGCCGCTCCATTGTAATATCGGCAAGTTAGTTTGTGATTGCCGTTCATACCGCCACATTCAACGCATTGAGCGCCGCTGACAGCCGGTACCTGACTGTAAATATTTGCAGACACAAACAAAAACAGGGCAAATAAATAATATTTTGCCTTCATAACTATTGAGTTTTTATTGTTTCAATTCCCATTCGTAAATTTTGTCCTGTGCTGCACGGGCATCGGGCGCATCGGGCACAAGGAATAGGTATTTTTTCATATTAAATATAGCTTTTCTGTATTCTCCGATTTGTGCCTCAATTAACGCCATATTGTAATAAGCCGGCGGATAAGCAGTTGCGTGAATTGTTATCACTTTTTCATAGTAACTCAATGCCTCTGCATATCTTTTTTCATTATTGAGGGCATTTGCCTGAACAATGTACTTGCGCTGTTCTTCGGTTATGGCAGGTTTTTCTTGCAACTCGTTATAAGTTTTGGCGGCTGCCTGAAATTCGGCTAAGTCATTTTTAAGTTTTTGCGCTATATTATTATTAACGGAATCCTGATATACTTTGGTTTGTTGGTGTTGAAAGCTATTTAGAGCATCGGCTAAAACATATATGCTTCCATCATCACCCCAAGCAGTACCATCCGTGAATTTTCTATAAGAATCTTTAAAATGAATTGATTTAAGATTATCAATATAACAATCATAATAATCGTGCTCTGCTCCCGGAAAAGTTTCTCCTTTTTTAAAGTGTTCTTTACTGCAAAAAACTGTAATTTCATTTTTATCCCCTGTATTGAACATATCCCTGAAAAAGAATACCCTGACATCTTTTTTTGTTATCAGTTCAATTCTATCATCAAAGACTTTTGCTTCTTTATAGTTAATTTTTCCAAGACTGTCAGAAACAGAAACGTGTTTTTTATAAAGGACATCGCTAATATTTTTTTTGGCTTGCTCCATACTGGGATAGTTATTGAAACGCTCGGTTTCATATGTGGTTTGGGCATTCACAACCGTAGAACACACAAATACTGTTAGCAACAGTAAAAGACGAAGAATGTTAGTTGTTTTCATAATAGTAAATTTAGTTAGTTATCGTTCCCATTCGTAAATTTTGTCCTGCGCTGCACGAGCATCAGTTGCATCGGGCACGAGGAGCAGGTCTTTTTTCATGTTCTTTACTGCCGGTTTGTAGTCTTTTGTTTAGGCAAAACTATGTTGTATCCACCACATAGCCTGATCGCTAACATTTCTGTAACTGCATAATTCCTGTTATATCTGCCTTATCTATATGGGTTGTTCTTTTGTAATGAATTGATTTATGGCATAAAAAACCCTTTATCCTTCTTTCATTTATTTTATATCTCGTTGTTTAGTTAATCAAAAAATCCTCTCGAAATTTTTTTCAGAATTAAAGGTATACTTTTTTATTCAAACAAAGTAATTTTAAAAATATTAAACCTGGCCGGTAGATTTTTAATCTGGTCAAATTGTCTTATTCTTTTTTATCCTCGGCAA
>JAUZOH010000398.1 GCA_030706565.1 Bacteroidota bacterium
GCAGACCACAAAAGTCACTGTGGGTATGGTCGTCAATTATAAGCAGGATCAGCAGGGATTCAAGACCCTTGCTGTCCATCTCTATAATTATCCCAAGCATTTATAATCTTTGGGGAGATATAGATAATTGATAGTTTAGTATTTGATTTGTGTTAATTGTAGTTAGTAGTTAAAAAGTTCCCGTGTTAATGGTGTCTAACAAGCCATTAACACGGGTCTTTAAATCTATTCTCAAGTACAGTTCTGTAATTTTAAATATAACAATCTAAATAATTATTGCTTCTGAAAAAATTTTACTTGACAAATCCTTATATCCGTGAGATTTTATTTCCCTGAATTAATGTTCAGCCTGTAAACCCTTACTTCTATTTTACTTAAAACAACTATGAAAAATATATGTAAAAAAATAATCAGTTTAACAAGCATAATACTTTTATATTCAGTTTGTTTCATTGATATATCCGGACAAAATATCTTGAAAAACGGGAATATGGAAAGTGATATGGGTTGGAACATTTATTATGGATCCACCAATCAGGCCAGCTCGCAATTCAACTATACTGCTGATAAACCCTCAATGGGGCAAAATGGTTGTTTAAGGGTAAAATCGAATTTGAACACCAATACTTTATTTTGGCAAAAAATCACTTTAGTTGCCGGCAAAAAATATGTGGTGGATGGCGCTGTGAAAACCAATAGTGTTTCAAATTTTTGGTGTGAATTTTACTTAAGTACTATCGCCCCTGTGGATGGATCCGATTATACACCCAATAATAATGGCGATGTAATATTGGGCCTTTCAACCTGGAAAGGATGCGGACCTAATCTTGATGTAATTTTATCTAATTTGGCCTGTGAGGGTAACCGCTCCTTTATTTGCCCCGGAACTGCCGGCACTAAAGTTGATGTTTATTTTGCAATTAAAGTGGGGTCCAACGACATTAATTATATGAATGTCTTAATCGACGAAGTCAGTGTAAACGAAATAGATGATTCCCGTCTGATTAGTACTGAAAATGGCACTTTAGATCAATCTGCACTGACCCTTTCAAATGTTTCCCCATTAATTACGGCCGCAAAATTCCGCACCGGTTTAAACGGATATGCAAATTCCACAATTGATATCACCGGGAAAAGCGGTGTGGTAATCAGTCCTGCTAAACTTGATAGTTTCAATGTTTGCGATACTCTGAAAATTAAAGTTACCGGCGATTTGGGAACTTCTTTCTATACTTTAAGTACCAGGCCTTTAAGCTCTGATACAACAATCCTCTCTACAACATTAGGGGTTTTGGATAATGTTTCCGGAAAAATAACCGGTTTGCCTTCAAATTTGACTTCTGCCCAGTTGGCTTCAGCTATACGTTTACCTTCAACTGCACAACTGAAAATAGTAAATAAAAATAATAATGGAGCTGCCGCAATCGAACCTGTTACTTCGGGTTATAAGATTCAGGTAACTGCTGAAAATGGGAACAAAGGTTATTATTCCCTTGAATTTGGTGCGGACACAATTGCTCATGAAAAATATACTGATTACAAAACGACAATAAATACACTGTCTAACAAGATTTGGGAATTGTATGGAAAATCTGAAATCAGGATAAACGGCAGTTCAAATCCAATTAGCGGAAGTGTTTTAAATCTTCATGATGCCAATGTGTGGTTATATTTTGACAGCATAAAACCTCAGGTTATTAAAGATAAATACTTGGGGCAGATTATAATTAATGGCGACATTGCTGTTGTAGATTCAAATATCAGACTGGTACAGTATTATAACGGTTCTGTCCTCATAAGCCAGTCTTCCTCATTTCAACCCTTGACTGTTTATTCAGCTGAAAATATTACCGGTAGTTCTATGAGTTTGGGATTGTACACTATTTATGGTTCCTCTTTATTGGATACTTTTAATGATAATGTCCGGTCTTTTGTACTGAAAAAAGGGTACATGGCTACTTTTGCCATGAATGAAGACGGTACGGGTTACAGCAAAGTTTATATAGCTTGTGATAGCGATCTGGTAATCAAAAAATTACCGGCAGGTCTTTATGCCCAGACTTCATTTATCCGTGTTTTCCCGTGGCGTTGGGTAACCAAAAAAGGCTGGTGCGGGGGAAGTAAGAATGCTGCTGAGGGTCTTCATTGTTCCTGGCAGTATGATTGGGACAATGTTTCCACATCAACGAATAATGTGGAGTATATACCTATGAGGCATAACCGGTGGTGGAATTCTTATGACAATATCAACAATAAAAAAAATAGTACTCATGCTTTAGGGTTTAATGAACCTGATAAGAGTGATCAGGCAAATATGTCGCTTGCTGATATGATGGCTGCCTGGCCTAATCTTATGAAATCCGGATTGCGACTGGGCTCTCCCTGTCCTTCTGATGGAGGGTTGAATTTATTATATTCCTTTATTGATTCCTGTGATAAAGTAAATTTCAGGGTAGATTTTGTGGCTATGCATTATTATTTGGGCGGCCAGACTGCCCAGCAATTTTACAACCGGCTCAAAGCTATTCATGACCGGACAAAAAGACCTTTATGGATAACCGAATGGAATAATGGAGCAAACTGGACGGATGCATCAAGCGGGAAACCTACCTACGAGCAGCAGGCGGAGAAGATTTCCCAGTTTACTTATATGCTTGATACTACCAGTTTCGTGGAACGGTACTCAATTTACGAATGGGTTGAAGATACCCGGCAGATGTATTATTCAAATTCAATAATTCCAACTCCTGCAGGTAAAGTGTACAGGGATGTTGTATCACCAATTGCTTATCACCCTGCGATTGCCTATTCACCTGATTATATCCCTTTGTCCTCCCCATCAACTGGAATTGAAACTATAGCAGAAAACGAAAAAGATTTAATTGTTTATCCCAATCCTGCTATTGATTATATTCATATTCAGGGAATTAATGATGCAAAAGCAAATGATGTGAGTATTTATAATATCATGGGGGAAAAGATTATTTCCGGGGACAGCGATAAACCTTTAAACGTAAGCCATATATTTGATGGAATGTATATTCTGAAGGTGAAAGGTTATAAATCGAAACAGTTTTTAAAAAAATAGCCGGATTTTAAGTGTTATGTTCTAATAAATGTTTATTTGGTTCTTTCTAAGTTTAAATATTTTCAATTAACTCTCATGCATATACGACTTATTGATTTTAGTTTATTGATAGTTTTTATTCTTGCCCCTGGTTTTTCTATGGCTTCTCAAAGGCAGGAACAATTGACTTATTACATTGATTCTGACAGGGGATCTGATTCGAATGATGGCCATTCTCCTGATAGAGCATGGCGTACATTGAATAAGGTTAACAGTTTTACTTTTAAAACCGGTGATTCCATCCTATTTAGATCCGGGACAGTCCTA
>JAUZOH010000399.1 GCA_030706565.1 Bacteroidota bacterium
GTATAATAACGGACCATAGGCCTGTTTTTTGAAGTCCTGTCTACAATCTGAAAACCGGCTCTTTCAAAAGATTTGTACAATCCTATCCAGGCAAATGAATCCGGAAGGCTTTCCTTTGTGGGAATTGCAGGATATGCTTCAATAATTTTGATCCCCTTCTCTTTTGCATATCTGATGACCCCTTTTAGAAGTTCTACCGAAATACCCTGCCGCCTGAATTTTTTATCAACAAAAAAACAGGGGATTGACCATACCGCTTCATTATCAATGCGCTTATGAACACGCGAATGTTCAAGCTTTATGAAATCTTCCCTGGGTGCAAATGCACACCAGGCAATAGGTTGCTCTTCATAAAAAGCCAGGATCCCGGCCGGTTTGTTTTCCATCACCAGTTTTTGCATAGCATCCCTGTTGCCGCCCCCAGTCTTTCCCTCAACAAAATCAACCTTTTTGAGGCGATAATACATGCACCAGCAATTGCCACAGGCCCCCCGCTCTCCAAAAAGCTGCACAAACTTTGCCCAATTTTCCTTCTTTAAGGGTTCAAATGTTAAGTGATCAAGAAAATCATTATCCATTGTTGAACATCATTTTTAAATGATAGACTTCAAATACCAGAAAACACCTGAATCTAAAAAGCAAACATGCTTTCAGTTTCAAAAATCCCGTTGATGCAAATTTACGTAATCTTAAAATAACATCAAGTCCAAAACACAGTGGATGAATTTATATTCTTGAGATAAATCAATGAATTGCAAAGACATAAATGATTAACAAGTTTTCAATTCTACAATAGTGGATCAAATCTGATGATGAAAAACGGAATATGCCAGCCTCTTCATTTTTGAATTTGATTTACCTGGAAATTTTTAAGAAGAGTATAAAACAAAAAACCGGAACATCCTGATGGATTTCCGGTTTTTCTGCTCCCCCTGCTGGACTTGAACCAGCGGCCCTCTGATTAACAGTCAGATGCTCTAACCAACTGAGCTAAGGAGGAATTTTATATTTTTTGCTGCTTTCTTAGAGAACCTTTGTTCTCGTGCAACCCTTATTTCGTGTTTGGAGCTGCAAAAATAATAGCTTTTCATAAAATATAAAATATATTTGCAAAAAAATTTCAAAAAATAATCTGATGATGCAAAAAGTGCTTGGTATAGGCAATGCCCTGGTCGATATTATGACTTCGCTTGAAAATGATGATACCCTCAGCCAGCTTTCCCTGCCCAAAGGCAGCATGCAGTTGGTCGACAAAACCACTTCGGCCGGAATACTGGCCAAAACAACCCACTTAAAAAAACAGCGTTCTTCCGGTGGTTCGGTCGCAAATACCATTCACGGCATGGCATCACTGGGCATTGATTCATCGTTTGTCGGCTGTGTGGGAAATGATGAATTGGGTGATTTCTTTGTCAACGATCTGATTGACAACCATATTACCCCTCGTGTTTTTAGGGGAAATGATGAAACAGGCCGCTCCATCGCCCTGGTGAGCCCTGATTCTGAAAGGACTTTTGCCACTTTTCTGGGCTCGGCTGTTGAACTTACACCTGAACATTTCTCTGCCTCTTTATTCAATGGATACAACTATCTTCACCTTGAAGGTTATATGGCTCCTAATCATGAGCTCATGGAGAAAATCATCAAACTTGCCAAAGAAAAGAAAATCATCGTTTCGCTTGATATGGCCAGTTATAATGTAGTTGAAACCAACCTCAGTTTCCTGACTTCAATAATCAAGGATTATGTAGATATTGTTTTTGCAAATGAAGAAGAGGCAAAGGCTTTAACCGGACAGCCTGCAGAAACTGCCGTAAATACTATATCCGAAATGTGCTCTGTTGCAGTGGTAAAAATAGGAAGTCAGGGTTCGCTGGTTAAAAGAGGAAAGGAAGAGTACAAAATAGCCCCTGTCACTGCCAAATCTATTGATACCACCGGCGCCGGTGATTTATATGCGGCCGGTTTCCTGTATGGCCTGATGCAGGGACTGTCATTGGATAAATGTGGAAAAATAGGCTCCATTCTTGCCGGAAATGTCATAGAAGTAATTGGGGCCAAAATGGATCAGTACCGTTGGGAGAAAATCAGGGAGGCCGTTAAACAGATTGAAAATTAAAATAATCCGTGTATTTCAGCATCAATCTTGTTGATCACATAACTTAAATCTTCAGCGTTTTCCGAAAAATTGTGGTGATCAATGTCAACAATCAGCATTTTTCCAAGGTTATATGTTTCGACCCAGGCCTCGTAACGTTCATTCAGGCGTTTGAGATAATCAAGCCTGATGCTGCTTTCATATTTCCTGCCACGCTTTTGTATCTGCCTGACCAAAGTGGGTACTGATGCGCGCAGGTAAATAACCAGATCAGGCGGCTGAATGAGCGAACTCATCAAATTAAAGAGGGAGTAATAATTTTCGAAGTCACGGTTGGACATCAGTCCCATGGACATCAGATTGGGTGCAAAAATATAAGCATCCTCGTAGATGGTACGGTCCTGAATAAACGTTTTTCCTGAGTTACGTATTTCAAGTATCTTGTTAAAACGTGTATTTAAAAAATATATCTGAAGGTTGAAGGACCACCTTTGCATATCTTCATAAAAATCAAGTAAATAGGGATTATCATCCACATCTTCATAATGAGGTTCCCAGTGATAGTGTTTTGCAAGAAGTTCAGTAAGAGTAGTCTTTCCGGAGCCAATGTTACCTGCTATTGCGATATGCATAATTAATTTTGTATTTGAACTGAATGTCCAAAGTACTATAATTTTTTATAAACACAAATTTTTCCTGCTTTTAACAGGATCAGTTTTTCTCCTTCTAGACGGGCGTCTGTCACTCCTGTAGTATCCGGGAGTGTTATTTCCATTTCCTTCAACATCTCTATATTATAAACATTCAGGCAATGATTTTTCAAATAAATGATCCGCCCGTCCTGAACCTGAAAACTGTTTATATCATTAAGAGGGACCGTTCTCAGGTGATTCCCGCAATGGTCAAAAATCAGTATCCCTGTCCCCGGTACTGAAAGATAAACCCTGCTGTTGCGCTCGGTCATATATACCGGTCTGTTCTTTGAGGCAGTAAACAGATTCAGGTCGGCACTTTGGTATAAAGGCTGCAAGTTATTTCCGATACGGACCAGGCAGTTTTTGATGTTATCGAACAACCAGAACCCTTCAGAACCTGAACCACAGACCAATTCAACCTGGGAATAGCCCAAATCATCAAGCGAAACAGGACTTCGCTGGGGGGAAAGAAAATTATCCAGAAAAACAAGCTGGTTAAAATCTTTGTAAAAAACGACAATCCGGAAAGGATTACTCACATCAACCAGCTGAATATGCCCAAGATAGGCATTGGTATAAACATTTTTCCTGCTGTTTTCAC
>JAUZOH010000400.1 GCA_030706565.1 Bacteroidota bacterium
CAGACCAATTATCCTTGTGGAACCGGGAGATGAAAAGGGTAGTAGAGCCTGGAGAATTCAAAATAATGGTGGGGAGCTCATCTGCAGATATAAGACAAAAAGGTAGTTTATGGGTTAATTAATAAATAATTAATTTAAGTTTCGCAAGTAGTATAAAGGGGTTATAACAGATTTCTTTGTGGCACTCTGTGTAATAAATCGATACAATAACACAGAGGTGCACAGAGAAGACACAGAGGAATATTTCTCAATATTTCTATGTGACATGATGAACAATAAATCTCAGTTGTTAATTTTTATTCCGTTCAGGGAGATATTTACTTGCGAAACTTTAATAAATAACAATAAATGCTATAGAAGACAAGTAGTGGCGAAATCCAATATTGAAATCCGGTTCAAAATTCAGAAGAGTTTCTCCACTATCCTGGCTTAAAATCAGGCAGCATGGTTCATCTTGCATGATCTGCCAACTGACGACTTACAGTGACTCATGGTTGGTCTTTATTGCCCATATTTTGTCCCATTAGGGACATAACCATTATAATTCATGGAATTTTTTCGGGGAGTCCGTCTGCTGATGGATTCTTATAGTTTTAGTAAATAAATTATCTACGTATGAGATAAAAAAATATTAAATTTAAGTTTAATATTAAAAATAAACCTGTTCATAAATTATATTCCCGAATAAATATGGAACATGTTTGCGGATAAACCACAAATGAAGAAAGCAAGCAGGAGTTGCATATGCCCTTTAAAAAGTAATTAATTATTTATGAACTGAGTTTATAATCGTATAGTTCTTCCACCAGTTATCCAGTTTTCTATTGCAGATTCATAATAAATTAATAACTAATAATTTAAAATTATGGCAGCTCTGGATTGGATTATTCTTTTAATATTTTTTGTTTGCCTCATGGGCATTGTATTTTGGGTATTAAAACGCAAAAAAGACGATACGAGTGACTATTTCCTTTCAGGTAGAAGCGAAACCTGGCTGGCAGTGGGCGCTGCAATTTTTGCAGCAAATATAGGCTCCGAGCACCTTGTTGGTTTGGCCGGAGCGGGGGCTGAAAGCGGTATGGCGATGGCCCACTGGGAAATGCAGGGCTGGATGATACTGATTCTCGGCTGGGTGTTTGTTCCCTTTTATGCCCATAGCCGGGTATTTACCATGCCGGAGTTCCTTAAATTACGTTTCAATAAAAGTACAAGCTCTACCCTTTCGGTCATTACCCTGATTAGTTATGTATTGACCAAGGTTTCTGTCACGGCTTTCACCGGCGGAATTTTCCTTCAGTCGGTGATGGGCATTGATTTTTGGTACGGAGCAATTGGACTTGTGCTTCTTACAGGGATATTTACTGTACTTGGGGGAATGAAAGGTATTATGACCATTTCTGTAGTTCAGGCACCCATCCTTATTGCAGGCGCAATTACCATTCTTATTCTGGGACTTCTTAAAGCGGGAGGCGGGTGCTTGCTTGACGGATGGCAGGCAGTCGTAAAATTTGCTGGGAATAATATACATTTGATTCATCCTAAGGGTGATCCTTTATATGATAATTTCCCCGGTGTTAGTGTATTTTTCGGAGCTTCAATTATCGGTTTCTGGTATTGGTGCACCGACCAGCATATTGTTCAACGGGCACTTGCTTCAAAAAATCTCAATAATGCACGCAAAGGAACTATTTTTGCCGGTTTTCTTAAGATTTTGCCGGTATTTATGTTTTTGATTCCGGGTATGATTGCTGCTGCTTTAAGGGCAAAAGGTATTTTACTTTTCAGTGATAATAACGAAGCCTATGGAAGCCTTGTCGGTTATCTTTTGCCCATGGGCATTAAAGGAATTGTAGTCGTTGGTTTTATTGCTGCTTTAATGACATCACTGGCTGCACATTTTAATTCTTCGGCCACGCTTTTCACCATCGACTTTTATAAAAACTATCATCCCACTGCCAGCGAGCACCGCCTGGTTTGGATCGGACGGGTTGCAACCGTTACCGTAGTGCTTTTGGGACTGATATGGATTCCCATCATGAAAACCTTAGGCAGTGTGCTTTATGAATATCTTCAGAAAGTGCAGTCATTGATTGCCCCGGCCATTGCTGCCGTGTTCCTTATGGGCGTATTTAACCGTAAAATCACGCCTAAGGCCGGCCAATGGGGATTACTTATTGGTTTTTTGATAGGAATGTTTCGCTTAGGCTTAATGATTTTTGATCCGGGAACACATTATAATGCTGCAACTCAAAAATTGATTACTGATCCTGCCCTGAGATACGGACTATTCAAAATACTCGATTTAAACTGGATACATTTTTGTATTATCCTGTTTTTCCTCACTATGGCTATTATGGCTGTAATCAGTATGTTTACAAAAAGAGCCGGTGAAGAGCAGCTGAAGGGGCTCACTTATTTCTCGCAAACTCCGGAACAAAGGGCGGAAACCAAAAACAGCTGGAGTAAATGGGATGTGTTGACCTCACTTGTTGTAGTGGCCTTTTGTATTGGGTTTTATATTTATTTCTGGTGAAAAATATAGGCTTCTTTTTTTAGCAATTATTTGACAGGTCGAAAATTTTATAATCAAAGAAGATCCGGTAATCTTATCATATTTGAACAATACCTCCATTTTAATGCAATAGTCCATAAAATTATAACTCTCCAATCTTCATTTATGGACTATTGCATTTATCTCCAAAATATTTCCTTTTAAGACTCGGTGTAATATATTATAAAACAGCATTATAGACGAATGCTTTATGATAATATTTTTGGGTTTTTGCCGATTAAAATTCAGTATTCGCTTGGACTAGATTTCGAGGCTTGAGTCTTTTATCAATTCAACAATTCCATTTTATAAAATGATAAAATAGTATTACAGTTATCCTATGATGTGAAATTATATTTGTCGTCACAAGAAATACAATTGGCCTTTCTTGTATAATTAGGATAAGTTATAAAAAATAGAAAAGATGGATAGCGAGTTTAAGAAAAGACTCCAAGAATTGGAAAAATCATATAAAAATTTAATAATTCGAAAAAATATAAAACAAACTTTGGGTAATGGTATTTATTGCAAATATGTTTACCCAATTCTTTCCAATTATCATACCCCATTATTCTGGCGCTATGACCTGAATCCGCAGACCAATCCCTTTCTGATGGAGCGGTTTGGGATCAATGCAGCGTTTAATGCGGGAGCGATAAAACTGGAGGGGAAATACTTGCTGGTAGCCAGGGTGGAAGGTGTAGACCGCAAATCTTTTTTTGCGGTGGCCGAAAGCCCCAATGGAGTGGATAACTTCAAGTTTTGGGATTATCCGGTTAGTATGCCGGAGACGGAGGAGCCGGATACGAATGTGTATGACATGC
>JAUZOH010000401.1 GCA_030706565.1 Bacteroidota bacterium
AGAATTATTTACTTTTCACCATTGTTTTTCAAATTTTGCAGATAGATAAGAGAAATAAAAAATGACAAGATCAGAAAGATACGCAGTGATACTTGATTATTTTCAAAAAAACAATCCACGGGCCCAAAGTGAACTGCATTACAAAACGCCTTACCAATTGCTTGTAGCCGTTATACTCTCGGCTCAATGTACCGATAAACGGGTGAATCAGATAACTCCTGCTTTTTTTGAAAAATTTCCTACCAGTAAACAATTGTCGGTTGCAATAATTGATGAGGTATATGAGCTGATCAAGTCCTGTTCCTATCCCAACAGTAAAGCGAAACATTTGTTAGGTATGGCTGAAATGCTTGAAGAAAAGTTTCATGGAGAAATGCCTTCGGAAATTGACGAACTAAAAAAACTTCCTGGGGTAGGACAAAAGACAGCCAATGTAATTGCTTCCATTATATATAATAAGCCAGTGCTCGCCGTAGATACTCATGTTTTCAGGGTTTCTGCCCGTCTTGGGTTGACAACTGGAGCCAAAACCCCTTTGGCAGCTGAGAAGCAGTTGGAAAAATATATTCCTGAAGAACTTATTCCAATTGCCCATCATTGGCTGATCCTCCATGGACGATATATTTGCCAGGCCCGTAAACCTAAATGTTTGGAATGTGGATTGAGACCCTATTGTAAATATTTTCAAAACTTGTCGCAAAAGACTGTTAACTAAAAAAGAAAAATTACAAGTCGTTTATTTTATAGGTTTGATAAGAATTTTAAGAAAATTATAAAAAAGTAATAATAAAAACTGAAGTATTGTTTTATAAAAAATTATACTAATTTTACTAGCATAAAAAATTTTTTCATGCAACCAAAATAAAAAAAATTATTATATGCAGAAGCTATATGGTTTTACTTTGAAAAATGGATTGCTTTTTGCTTTATTAGGCTTGTTACTTTTTTCATGCAAAAGTAACAAAGGCAAAGCGAAAGAAGAGGAAGTCAATATCGATTCAACTGAATTAAGTCAAAGTCTGACTAAAGATGTAAAAGAAGCAAAGAAAGTATTTTATTCGTTGCCTACACCTTTGGAAATAGCTGTATTGATTAAGAAGACCGGCGTTCAGTACAATGAATCCCTGCTGAATCCTGTTGGCAACGTGACTAATTATACCACGAATAAAGTAATGGCACTCAACCTGGGTGTTTATACCATGGATTTGAGTTTCGCCAGTTTATTTGACCAGACCCAGACGGCAATCAACTATATGAATACCGTAAAGAAATTGGCAAATGGCCTGGGTATATTAGATGCCGTTGATGATAATACCATTAAACGGCTTGAGGAAAATATACATAACCGGGAAATTGTAATGGATATTATTTCCGAAACGTTTATGTCTTCCAGCTCCTTTTTAAAAGAAAATGATCGTCCTGCGGTTGCTGCCATTGTCCTTGTGGGGGGATGGGTTGAAGGTCTTTACCTGGCAACCCAACTGGTCGGCAATAACCCCGTTAAAGGGAATAAAATGGCTGCCCGCATTGCCGAACAAAAATTAAACCAGGATATCGTCATTTCTCTTTTGGATGAATACAAAGGCAATCCTGATGTGGCTTCCGTACTTGTTCAGGTTAGAAAAATCAAATCTGTTTTTGATAAAATAAAAATTAATTCTTCTAAAGTTGTACCTGAAGTGGATAAAAAATCAAATGTTACTACGTTGAAATCAAAAATTACCGTAAATTTCACTCAGGCTACTTTTAATGAGTTAAAAGTGTGTGTTAAAAATGTGAGACATGATTTTATATTCTAAAATGTACATCGCTATGAAAAAAATAATACAACTGATTACAATACTTTCATTCATTTTATTAGTCCCTTTTTCCGGCTATGCTCAATGTAAGGGTTTTGCCAAAAAAATCTGCAAGATGGAACTGGGGTCATATATCCATGATGGCAATTATCATGCAGCAGTTCTTACAGAGGGCGAAGAAGCCGAGTTGTACAAGACCTGCTCCTCCGGACAGGAATATCGTTTGACTGTCTGTTCTTCAGAGGTCTTTCCTAATATAGAATTTAAAGTGTTGGATGCAAACAACAGGGTACTATTTTTTAACCGGGATCATAATTATACCAGAGTCTGGGATTTTAAACCTCAAGCCAGTCAACAATTAAAAGTATGGGTCAGGGTTCCGGTAAGCTCAAAATCATCTTCGGGAGATGTTGTCAGCGGGTGTGTAGCAATTATGTTTGGTTTTAAAAACAAGTAAAAGATACAAGTATTATTTATTCTGATCAAGCCTATGGATACATAGGCTTTTTTTGTATGTCCGCAAAATTCCTTCATTCCTTTTTAGATTTAATTTACAGTATTGCAATTCTTCGTAAAATCAAATGCCCGGGGTCTAAGATCTTCATGATAATTTAGATTGATATGATGAAATTCATAATCCTATAAGGATTTTAAATATCAATGTTATGAAAATGTTTTTGTACAATTTTATAAATTTGACCAAAGGCAATTTTGATAATTTTAACTAACAATATCAAACAATAAAAGTGCAAAAAGATTAGATAGGTAAGCCTGAAATTTGCCTAAAAATCTTGAATTGCAGAAGGATGGAAAATTGTCTTTTGATCCCCTTTGTAATTTTTTGGAAAATTTTTTCTTAACTTTTGTATAAAATTTTAGGGATATTTTAAAATTTTTCCGGTACAGTCTCTGCATTTGTCATATTGGATATGCTGAAAACGAATATTTAGAAGGGTTTTCTAATTACTTATGTTAGATAGGATATTTACTAAGCTTGTGTTTTTGGCCATTTTCTCAGTAATAAATTTCGTGGGTTCACAGTATGTTTTCAAAAGAATAGCCTTGAAAGTAGTCGGTTACATTTGGAAGAAAAATGTGGTGGGGGCAATATTTCTGTTTTGGGCAGCAATTCCTGTACTTGTTGCCCAAAACACTTATTATTCTTATCAGTCGGGTAATTGGGATGTATCGCGTACCTGGACTACTGATCCTTCTGGAACTACATTAGTAAATCGTGGCGTACCAGCTTCAGGCGATGCGGTGGTGATTCTTAATGGCCGCACGGTTACCATTCCAACGGGTGTCCAGGCTAATGTTTCTTCTCTTGTTATTCAGCAAGGTGCAGTATTGGACCTCACCAGTACTTTCAATCATAATTTTGGGGATTTTAGCGGTTCCGGATTATTAAGGCTTTCGCCCACAACCTCTCCGGCTCCTTTTCCTGCTTTTGCTACAGGAAATTTTGTTCAGGCCGGCGGCGGAACAATAGAGTATTATGTCGGCCCAACTCTGCCTCCGGCAGAACTGCAATTTCAGCAATTGA
>JAUZOH010000402.1 GCA_030706565.1 Bacteroidota bacterium
ATGGAAAACGACCTGCTGCACCTGAAAGAGAAAGTCGATGCAGGCGCCGATTATATAGTCACTCAGATGTTCTTTAACAACAAATACTTTTTCGAATTTGTGGAAAAATGCCGTAAAATGGGAATTACGGTTCCCATTATCCCTGGAATTAAACCAATTATGACTTTAAAGGACATTTCCGTTCTTCCCAAAATATTCAGCATAGAAATACCGGAAGCATTGGTTAAGGAAGTGGAAAAATGCAAGACCAACCAGGAAGCCTGGCAGGTTGGCATCGAATGGACCATCCAGCAATCCAAAGAATTAGCCCAGTACGGCGTTCCGGCCATACATTACTATACCTACGGAACTTCAGAAAATATCAAAGAAATTGCAAAGGCAGTGTTTTAATATTACCCAATAAAGAAACTTGCAGCCCTCTTTTTTATCGGAGGGCTTTTTTTATAATTTCAGTTTCCTCAAATTGAATACTTTTCCATCAAACTACATAAGATCATCAATTTGTTTTAGCTAATGTTCGACCTTAGTTATAAATTATTCTTTACATCGTAATTTTGTCTGTTTGACAAAAATATTCCTGGCGTCATAACCTAAAAACCAATTGTTATGTTAACTTAGCAACTTCAATAAAGATCATTGGATTTATAAAATAAGCCTAGAACTTTACAATTATTAATTTTTATAATACAAAAAATGAATATTAAAAAAATCATTGAAATATTAACATTGGCTTTCATAATGAAACCAACATTTTCTCAAACGAGTTATTTTTTTGAACCAATCGGAAGGGATTCAATCAAAATTTATTTTAATGAATTCGGAGATATCACATTATCAGATAAAGCTGCATTTTACAGAATTGGTAAAATGGATCATTATTATTTTTCTTTTGATGGTGAAGTAAAAGATTTTTCAAAAGAAAACATATTATTATTTACTGGTCACTACAAAAATGGAAAATTAAATGGATTAGCACAAATATATGAAAATGGGGAATTATGTGAAACAGGTAATTACAAAAATGATGTAAGGGATAGTATATGGACATATTATCTTAACAATCAAATAGAAAAGAAAGTAGATTTTTCAAATGGACAATTTAAACTTCTTGAATTATATGACAAAAAAGGAGTAAGTAAAATAAAAAATGGAGTTTGTACATACACAGATAATGTTAGAACCTATAAAAATACCGTTAAAATACATGTAAACGGGACATTTAAAAATGGCTTATTAGATGGCAAACTGAATTATGGCAATTCCAACACCGAATATTATGAAAATGGAATATTCAAAAAAGGAGACGATAAAATGTTTCATACTTCATATTATGAACATTCAAAAATTGATCTGATAAGTTATTACCCTTCGGAATCTATAGATTTTTATTATAACTTCTTTACATTGGTAAATAAAAATAATTGCACAGACACCTTATTCTTTCCAAAATTTAATAAAATAGACAACTTGGATATTTCTTTTTATAAAAGCTTAAAAGATACAATCATTCAAATCAACAAAGAAGAACCGGAAGAAAGCTATTATTTAGTTGATATGGGTATTTCAAAAGAAAGTAAAATAGATTATGTTCATGTATTCTCACCTCAAAAAAATAATAAAGCAGAAAGAATAAGCCAAATCATCAACAATTTAGGTGAATGGGAAACTTCAAGATGTGAAACCAAATTTTATACTGTAAAAATATATTTCCCAATTGTAATAGAAAACAATAATGTAATCATACCCCAATTTACAGGTAGGGGCCGGGGTGAAATAGTTAATTCCATGTTTCAAATGTTAAACCAAAAGTAAAAGCCTATATGCAAAGGAATAATAGCCATTGGGAAAAGGGCTGATATACTTCAATCGGTATTGTGGGTTTCTTCCATCACCCTCTTGATTATTATACCAATTTTTGGTAACTTTTGAAAAATTGAAGAATAATCAATAGTAACACATCCATATCATTAGGAGGCTATTTTGACAATTTTATTTAAAGTAGAATATCTATGGGACGATATAAAAATGCCAGTGAAGTAGTCTGTGCAGGATTAAGGCTTTTGGAAGAAGAAGAAAATAAGGTCATTGCATTAAAAGAAGCCATTCAGGAAGGTATTGATAGCGGGATAGCTTATGATTTCGATCCGGAAATTCATCTTGAAAAATTAAAAAAAATAAAAATATAAAAAAAGCCCAAACACTAAAATAGCATTTGGGCTTATATTTTCAGTTTCAGTTTTATTTAGATGATATTTAATTCTTTAATGCTTTTGTATTCAAACTCGAAATCAATTTCAAAACAATCGACAAACTGTTTTTTCATGGCTCGTTTTAAAGCAACCGGATCGGTGCAATAGAAAATAAAAGCACCGCCACCACCGGCACCACAAATCTTGCCCCCTATTGCTCCATTTTCTTTTGCAAAAGAATACATCTGATCCAGGTATTCACCCGATGATGCCGGAGCGAGCTGTTTCTGAGCCTGGAAATTGGCTTCCATAATTTTGGCACAGGAAACAAAATCATTGTTTTTCATCGCCTTTGCAAATTCCTGTCCATATTGTGCCATTTTGATTAATGCATCCCGGCCTTCAGGGGTTTTGTGGTTTTCGTAAACCTGTTCAACGGCAGACTGGGCATTGCGCGAAACACCGGTATGGATGAGTAGCAGGTTGTGCCTGAATTTTTCCAAGGTTTCCTTGGGAATCTCCACCTCCAAAGGTTTGGCATATTCTTTTCCAAACTCAAAACAATGAAACCCTCCATAAACAATGGAATATTGATCCTGACGGCCAATTGCCCAGTTCAGTTCCGAATTTTCAAGATTAAACAAATCCTCGGCAATAGTTTCCAGGGTTTTGCTTTCTGCATTATATGCCTTTGAACTGATCATGGATAAGAGTTTGGCTGCAGTGGAAGTACTCAGGCCACTGCCCCGGGGATAACCAGAAAAATTATATCGCCCGCCCTTATATTCAATCAAGGGTTTGATGGCAATGTTTGACACGAAACCCTTCACACCATCCATGATATAAGGGACATCAGTCCAACCTCCCGCAAAATCAATACGCAGGGGAGCTTTAAAAGAAAAGTTAATCTTATCAATGATTCGGGTAGTCGAAGTGGGTTCCAGTTCTTCAGGAACTTCCCTCTTCACAAACCGGATGGAAATATTCAAATCTTTACAAAGCCTGGACTTATCTTCCAATCCGGAATCATCCCGGTTAAGCACAAATATATCGGGCCTGAGTTCTTCAAGAATCTGGCGAAAATCTATTTTCCCTTCATCCACCACACAGTCATTTAACACAGCATAATCAACATCCTGCAGGGCAGCC
>JAUZOH010000403.1 GCA_030706565.1 Bacteroidota bacterium
AGCTCAAAAAACTGCATTCTCCAAAACTTGTAAATGGTGGAGCGATTTCTGGAACAGAAGTTATATTGTCATTAATTCGGACAAACAAGACGCAAAATCTCCTGAATGGCAGGTGGGGCGAAACTACCAGCTTTTCCGCTACCAACTGGGCTGCAACGCCTATGGAAAATATCCCACCAAATTCAATGGCGGATTGTTTACGTTCGACCCATCTTTTGTTGACAAAAACTTCCCTTTTACACCCGACCACCGCAATTGGGGTGGCGGCACGCATACAGCACAAAACCAGCGGCTAGTCTATTACCCAATGTTTAAAAGTGGCGATTTCGACATCTTGCCTTCGCAACTCAATTTCTATTTACAGGCTTTGGGGAATGCTGAAAAGAGAACCGAATTTTACTGGGGCCACAAAGGCGCATCGTTTACCGAGCAACTGGAACAATTTGGGTTGCCGCTGGCAACTTCATACGGATGGAACCGGCCTGAAAACTTCCCGAAAGGAGTGGAATACAATTACTGGCTCGAATATTTGTGGGACACACAAATGGAATTTTGTCTGATGATGCTCGATTTGGAGCGCTATACCGGTCAGGACATTTCGAAATACATCCCGTTTATTGAAAGCTGTCTGACCTTTTTTGATGAGCATTACCAAAAGGAAGCGCTTTTGCGGAGCAAACAGGCTTTGGATGGAGACGGAAAATTGATTCTTTATCCATCAACAGGAGCTGAAACTTACAAGATGGCCTATAACTCAACTTCGTGTATTGCCGGCTTGCAAACGGTTTTGACCCGATTGCTCGAACTTCCGGAGAAATACCTTTCAGCAGAAAAACGTGCACATTGGGAAGGTATGCTGAAACGCATTCCGGCAATTGCTTTTCGTGAAAAAGAAGGGCACAAAACCATTTCGCCGGCATGGACCTGGGCACGCATCAACAACCAGGAGATTCCGCAGTTGTACCCGGTTTTTCCTTACGGAATGTATGGCATTGGCAGACCGGATTTGGAAGTGGCTATTAATACCTGGAAATATGGAACCGACGTTCCCATTCAGAAAAACCACATCAGCTGGCACCAGGATGCCATTTTCTGCGCCCGGATTGGATTAACAGACGAAGCGGCAGCCATTACAATTAAAAAACTTCAGGATTCGGAACGGCGATATCCCACTTTCTGGGGACCGGGGCACGATTGGGTTCCCGATCACAATTGGGGCGGTTCCGGAATGATCGGACTTCAGGAAATGCTGATGCAAACCGTTGACAAAAAAATATACCTCTTTCCGGCATGGCCTAAAAACTGGGATGTTTCGTTTAAACTGCATGCACCATATAACACAACCGTTGAAGGAATCCTTAAAAACGGACAAATTGTTTCACTGAAAGTGACGCCCGAATCCCGAAAAGCAGATATTGAAATATTGATCAAATAATAAAAGCCATCACCAATGGGAACGAAATCTTTCTTAATTGTCCTGGCATCTTTGCTGATCTTTTTTGTCTCTTGCAACAAAAAAGATATTAAAAGTCACATGCCTGCTACTGAAAAAAACGATGCGCTTGCCGAATGGAAGAAACTCCGTTTTGGTGCTTTCGTCCATTTCAACGACAACACCTGTTTAGTCAAAGAATTTTCAAAAAATACAGATCCTTCGGTTTTTAACCCGGTTAACCTGAATTTTGATACCCTGATGACCACTTTTCAGAAAGCCGGAGTGAAATACGCTGTACTGACTACCCGTCACACCTCCGGATTCTGTTTGTGGGACAGCAAAGTGACACGGTTTGATGTGGCCAGCAGTCCGTTCAAAAAGGATGTGGTCAGGTTGTTTGTGGATGCTTGCCGGAAATACAATATCAAACCTTGTCTATACTACTGTTTGTGGGGAAACTATTGGCTTCCCTGGGAATGGAATCCCACCATTAAGGAAGAGCTGAAAGGGACTACTCCGAAAAAAATTATCCTTGCACAACTCTCCGAATTGGCTGAGAATTATGGGGATATTTATGAATTTTGGCTCGACATGCAGTGCTGGGCCGATACAACACTAAAACCTCAGGAAACTTATGATTTGCTCAAAAGCAAGAACCCCAAAGCTTTCGTTCATTTCAACCAGCATGTTCAGGATGGAAGCCAGGTCCGCTATTTTCCGACTGATATCATCAATGGAGAAGAGCGCACTCCACCAGTTGCCGGGCACAATCCGAACCGGGAAATTAATGGCCAAAATTATTACCTGCCCTTCGAATATGAGATTACCTCACAACGCTGTGATTCACTCACTTTGGGTAACGGTTTGATGAAAGGTTCAGTGTGGTTTACTTTTCCGGTGAGTCAGTTCTATCCGGTTGACAGCCTGTATCGCTACATTAAACAGAGTTTCGATCGGGGTGGAAGCAATATTCTGCTTTCGACAGCACCCGATAAAACAGGAACGTATCGTCAGGCTGACCAAGACAGCATTATTAAGTTGGGTAAATTGATTTGGGGGAAAGAATAGCCTGATTTTTCGGAAACGTTTTCGGTAATTTAAAACGTTTCCGAAAACGTTTTCGATAATTGAGTACTACTGTATTTTCATCCTGAAATCTCATTTGTATACTTTTAAGCAAACTAACTATTTGCTAACATGAACAGAAAGAGATTTTTATTGGTTATCCTCCTTATTTCCTTTCTTGCCATCTCCACTCAGGCCGGTCGTGTAAGCTGCGGCGAAACGCGTATTTCACTGAACGGTTTCTGGCAATTCAAAACCGATCCACTTCAACTCGGACAGCAGCAACAATGGTATTCCTTCGGATTCAACGATAACGATTGGGCTCAATGCCCTGCACCAAAAGCCTACACTAATCCGGTTATTCCTGGTTTTTTCCCTGATCCGTCGGTGGTGAGGGTTGGCGAGGATTATTACTGCGTTAATTCCACTTTTGAATATTTCCCGGCCATTGTTATTTCGCATTCCAAAGATTTGGTGAACTGGCAGCAGATTGGTCATGTGTTTTCGAAAAGTGAAGATTTAGACCTGAGTTATTTCTTCGATGGAATGGGCATCTGGGCTCCCGATATTTCGTATTATAATGGCGAGTTTTATATTTTTTACTGCTTGGTTCAGTTGAGCAAAGACCGCAGTACCAATGTGCGGGGTAATTACATGATGAAATCGAAAAGCATTCTCGGCCCGTGGAGCAAGCCCGTACAAATCACCAATTTTGGGAGCGACCCTTCGCATTTTGTTGACGACGATGGCGAACATTACATGTTGTTTGCTGCCGGAATACCAACCGGGAACGGAACAAAAATTGTGAAGATGAACCGCGAATGCACCAAAAT
>JAUZOH010000404.1 GCA_030706565.1 Bacteroidota bacterium
AAGGAATATTTATTTTCGGCTTTAGCCAAATCTTTCCGGTATAATTCAATTATTGAAAAATACATTTGGGCTAAAGCCCAATGGATATTTAAATTCTGCCCGTTGGCTAAAGCCAACGGCAATTTATAATTCAATTAATCCCTTGGCTAAAGCCAACGGAAATGGACAAATGACAGCAATGAATATTTTTAAAAAGGTAAATAATTATTTACCTTTAATTTTTATTTTATTCTGATTTTTGAATGAAATGTTCTGAACTCTTCAGACTTCTTTCAAAGATGGCTGGTACCCGGTTTCGCAAAGTGGTTCACATGTCAAATTGAAGCATGACAAGAAACCAGGCATTATAATTTTCTCTAACCATGGAAGTCAGGAAGTAGGTAAAGGATTGGAAAAGAAAATCAGGAATGATGCTGGATTAAAGTAGATGGATATGAAGACTACGAGGAAGAAAATAAAGATGATTGTCGAAAAGACGGATACCGGATTTTCAGCTTTTTCAGAAGATTATCCGTTTTATACTACAGGCCGGACAATTACAGAATTGATAGATAATGCCTGCGAGGCTGCAAATCTGTTTTTTGCAGAACATGATATTCATATTACCCATGAAAATTTAAAATTTGAGATTGATTTCAAACAGTTTTTTCAATATTATAAAGTTCTCAACTCCAAGTTTCTTGCAGAAAAAATTGGAATGAATCCAACCCTTTTGTCACAATATATACAAGGTCACAAGAAACCATCTGAATCCCAGACAGAGAAAATTCTTTCAGGAATACAGCAAATCGGAAAAGAACTTTCAGAAATCAATTTGATTTACAAGAGATAATAAAATGAAAATAGAAACCTTATTGTGGTTGTTGCCCATAGTCTTTATGTTCCATGATTTTGAAGAAATCATAATGATGAAGGCTTGGTTGGACAAGAATGCAGATAAAGTTGCAAGCCAGTTTCCATTTATTTCCAAATTGTTATTCAAGCAAAAAAATCTGTCGACAGCCGCATTTGCGCTGGAGGTTGCTGAAGAATTCATCATCATTTCAATCATTACCTTTTTTGCCGTGGAATGGGATTTATATTCGCTGTGGACAGGATTGCTGCTTGTATTTTTTATTCATTTGATCTTGCATGTAGTGCAATTTATCGTTTACCGCAAATATGTACCTGTGATTATCACAAGTATTCTAAGTATTCCTTATTGTATTTATGCAATTATTTCAATATCCGGATATGTAAATTGGACTACAGTCCTGTTTTTAAGCCCCATCCTTTTAGTGGCCGTAATTCTAAATTTACGCTTTTGCTTTTGGCTGGGAGAAAAATTTCAAAAGATATTAGAGCCACATTAACAACCGGGATTATAAAATTCCCGGGGTATATTTTGATCAAAAAACAATTTGGGCTAAAACCCATCGAATATCTAAATTTTCTGCCCGTTGGCTAAAGCCAACGGCAATTCATAATTCAATCAATCCATTGGCTAAAGCCAATGGTATCAAACACATAAATTCTTCCGGCTTTAGCCCAATATCCCCATGCTTGGTAGCAGAACAAAGTAAATAAAACGGAATATGAGCAATAAATTTCATAAATTTGCCGCTTCAAAAAATAGTTTTATAAATCAATATTTGGAGAGATATTTATGAATCCTATACTTATGCTTGGTTCGGGGGTAGTGACGCTGGCACTTGTTTTTTATTCTATTGCAGTTATTTCGGAACAAAGAAAACAAAGTATTTCCAAGTTTATATTAACATTTATCACTCTGGGAATATGCTTTGACATATCGGCCACCCTGCTTATGATCATCGGCACGAATTACAAACTTATATCCATACACGGGCTTATCGGGTATTCCGCACTTGCAGCCATGCTGGTGGATACAGCCTTAATTTGGAGGGCAAGGATAAGCAATCGGGAAGAGATTTCGCACAAATTGCATATATATACCCGCATTGCTTATGGATGGTGGGTGGTCGCTTATATCTCAGGCAGCATCATCGGAATGATGCATTTGTATTAATAACAGGACCCGGCAGATTCAGGATGGTGCAGAAGCAATTGCCTGCCTTTGGCTTCCTGTCATTAATTCCTTTTAAATTATACAGCTGCTATTTTGATAAAGGAAGGGTCCCATTTAGGGGCGTTCTCTATTGCCGGAAGCACCTGGGATGGCTCGGTAACAGAGATCCAAATATGTTGATGTTCGTTGCGCATGAAATGATGGTCAATCATTTGCCTGAACATGACCAGCAAGGAATCGTAAAAATGATTGGTATTTAAAATAATGATGGGTTTGGTGAATTGCCCCAGTTGTTTTAATGAAATGGCTTCAGAAAGTTCCTCAAGTGTTCCGCAACCGCCCGGCAATGCCACAACAGCATCGACCCCCTCCATCATCTTTTGCTTGCGTTCGTGCATGGTTTTAACCACCATCATATCCTTAACCTCAGGATGGTTCCAACCCATTTCGAGCATGAACTGAGGAATGATTCCGGTGATGTTACCTTTCTTTTCCAAATACACATCAGCAACTTTACCCATCAGCCCTAAAGCCCCGCCACCATATTTCAGCCCTACATGCTGATTTGCAAAAATTTCAGCAAGCGTTCCCGCATCTTCAAAATATTTCGTTTCAATCTTGGGACTGGACGAACAAAAAAGACAAACTTTCCCTACCATCTTAAAAAAACAAATGAATGAGAATAAAACTCTGACACTAATCTTAATGATTCAGTGACGCCTGCTACGGGCAAGCATCACTTTGTATAATTTTAAAGAATAGCTTCCAGTTTTTTCACGTAAGTACTTTTAGGAACGGCACCCACCTGCTTGTCAACTACTTGTCCATTCTTAAAAAACAAAACAGTAGGGATATTCCGAATAGCAAACTTGGCAGAAATTTCAGGATTATTGTCCACATCAACTTTTCCAATAATGGCTTTCCCTTCATATTCCTGGGAAATTTCATTGATAATCGGGCCAACCATACGGCAAGGGCCACACCATTCAGCCCAGAAATCTATCACAACTGGCTTATCTGATTTTTCTACCTTTTCTGCAAAGTTCGAATCTGTAATTTCTAATGACATGATTTTTCTTATTAAATTAAATAATCGTTTATTTTGAGTTCAAACAAATAAAAATTCATATTGTTGACAGCATACTAATTTACAAATTTTATAACAAACAGGAATCACTAAATTTATTTTCATTGGATTATTGATTGATTTTGCATTCTATTTCGGGCCTTTCATCGAGATAGTGCAGTAACTTTTCAGTAAGGGATACCTTTACAGAACGTGAACGCAGTTCTACAGCCATGTTTTC
>JAUZOH010000405.1 GCA_030706565.1 Bacteroidota bacterium
GAAGCATGAATCTGAATCTTGCCATCTGCAGCGCTATAACAGGTTATCCTGGTTTGAGCAACGGTTTCCTTTAATAAAACCGGTTGTGAAATGGTAGCCAAAGCCGGGAAATCCTGAACGCAGCCATTGGCATCGGTGACGCTTAAATTATATGTACCTGCTTTAAGATTAGCAATATTTTGGGTTGACTGGGCAAAACCATCAGGGCCGGTCCATGAGAAAGTATAAGGCTCATTACCCCCTGTAACAGTGACATCAATAGCTCCATCTGAAATGCCATTACAACCCAATGTCAGGATTGAGGAAGGATCAACCATAGCCTGAATGGCAGTGGAAACTTCAATGCCGTTTGTAGCAGATGCACTACAACCATTGGCATCGGTGTAAGTATAAGTCAGGGTATGTCTACCTGTGCCGGCAGTAACAGCATCGAAATTGCTACCGGTTACCCCGCTGCCTGCATATATCCCCCCTTCAGGAGAACCTCCGGTTAACTGATAGGAAGTAGCCCCTGCACACTGGGTAGCCAGGGTACCATCAAAAGCCACCGTCGGAAAGGCATTGACCAGAATATTTTGTTGGGCACTGTTTGAACAACCATCTCCATCGGTATAAAAATAATTAATTGTATAAGTGCCTGCAGATGTCGGGAAGAAACTGGCAGTTCCATCTCCATTATCGCTAACATCTGTTCCTGTAAAACTTCCGCCAGGATGATTGCCGGTCAAAGTTGCAGCAGAAAGACTTTGACAATAAGGTGAAGTAACTCCGCTAAAACTAACTGTTGGTATGATATTTACAGTCAATTTTGCATTGGATGAATTAAGGGGCGAAGGACAAATACTTGAAGCAACTGCACAATAATAATTGCCTTCATCGGATTTAGAAATATTGGTGATATTTAAATTTGAAGAAGTAGAACCAATAATATTCCCTCCATCCGTTAATTTAGTGGCCCCCTTGTACCATTGATAAGTAGGACTACCTTCAGCAGTTGCTGTAATTAAAAAACTTACTGTATTCCCCGAACAGGAAATAACATCTGAAGGCTGTTGGGTAATGGTGGTTAACGAATAGAATGTCAGGTTGGCTGCATTACTGGTAACATCAGTTCCACAGGCACTGTGAACTACACAGCGATAAGCTCCTGCATTGGTATTATCAGCATTGTTGATTTGAAGGGCAGAAGTTGATGATCCGCTGATATTTCCTCCATCAGAAAGATTTGCCCCATCTTTTTGCCATTGGTATGTTAGAGGCGTAGTACCTGTTGCAGCAACCGAGAAGCTTACATTTGAACCCGAACAAATTGTTTGAGAAACAGGCTGAGTATTGATCAACGTGGCAGCATTTACTGAAAGTTTAGCCGGGTTAGAAGTTGCAGAGGAACATGTACCCGTTACCGTACAGGTATAATTGCCGGCATCGGAGGTGACTACATTTGAATCGGTAAGCGTTGAAGTCGTTGATCCTGAGATATTACCGCCATCTGTTAAATTAATTCCATCTTTCTTCCATTGATAAGTTAGGGTACCACTTCCAGTAGCTGTAACGGTAAAACCAACAGTAGAACCTGAACATACGGTCAGGTCAAGGGGCTGAGTTGTAATAACTGTCTTTGCATTTACCGCTATCGAATTTGTAGCAGATGCACTGCAACCCTTGGCATCGGTATAAGAATAAGTTATAGTGTGCGTTCCAACACCTGCAGCTGTAGCATTAAAATTCGTCCCGCTTACACCTGGCCCGGAATAACTACCTCCTGCAGGGGAACCACCCGTCAACTGATAAACAGTCGAACCTTCGCACTGTGAAGCCAAAGTGCCAGTAAAGGTAACCGTCGGTAAGGCATTTACAACGATATCTTTCTTTGAACTGTTCGAACAGGTATTCGCATCGGTATAAGTATATGTAATCGTATAGGTACCTGCAGAAGTTGGGAAGAAACTTGCAGTCCCGCCTCCTATATCAGTAACTGCAGAACCGGAGAAAGTCCCGCCCAAAGGACTACCGGTCAAAGTAACTGGTGATGCATTTTGACAATAAGGTGAAGTAACACCGCTAAAACTAACCGTTGGTAAGGAATTTACAGTCAATACTGCAGCAGCCGAGTTAACTGCTTTAGGACAGGTACCGCTATTAACAATGCAAACATAACTTCCGCCATCTGATGAAGCCACATTAGTTAAAGTTAAAGTTGAACCGGTTGCTCCTGAAATATTACTTCCCCCTTTTTGCCATTGATAGGTTAGAGTGCCAGCCCCTGTGGCTGTAACGGAAAAACTAACCGTAGAACCTGCACAAACGGTTTGAGAAGCAGGCTGGCTGTTGATTGTTGTTACAGGATTAAAAGCCAGGGTGGCTTTATTTGTGGTAACATCACCTCCGCAAGAACTATGAACTATACAGGTATAATCTCCGGCATAGGTATTATCAGCATTAGTTATAGTAAGTGTTGAGGTTTTTGACCCGCTGATATTCCCGCCATCTGTAACATCTGAACCACCTTTCTTCCATTGGTAAGTAATTGGGGCAGTTCCGGCAGCTACAACATTAAAAGTTACAGTTGAACCCACACAAACAGTTTGAGAACCAGGCTGGGTAGTAATAGCCGTTGCCGGATTTACTGTAAGTTGTGCCTGACTGCTGGTAACAGAAGGACAAGTCGTAGTGGTAGATACCACACAAGTATATTTACCGGCATCCGCGCTGCTTACATTTGAAACAGCAAGTGTGGCAGTTTTCGAATTTGAAATGCTACCGCCATCTGTTAAATTAGTTCCATCTTTCTGCCATTGATAAGAAAGTGTGCCTCCGCCAGAAGCAGCCACCGGAAAATTAACCGTTGAACCTGCGCAAACCGTCTGCGGGGAAGGTTGAGTCGTAATGGAAATTGCAGCGTTTACGGTGACCGTAGTATTGTCAGACGCCGTACAACCTTTGCTGTCAGTAACCTTATAAGTTAATGTATATGATCCCGGCGTTTTATCATCGAATGAAGGATTTTCGACTGTTGTGCCTGAAAGTAAAGAAGCACCGGTTCCAGTCCATAAATGGGTATAACCGCCGTTTCCTCCGGCAGGATTTCCCTTCATGGATATAGCGCCACTTCCCGAGCAAATCTGCTGGTCTTTTGGAGTAATGGAAGCTGCCAGAACTGCAGGTTCTGTAACATTTGCCGTAGCGGTCGCAGTACAACCATTTGCATCTTTTACAAATATGGAGTAAGAACCAGCTTTAAGAGAAGAAAATACATTATTACTATTATAGGTAGCTCCTCCGTCAATCGAATAGGTTAAGGTACCCGTTCC
>JAUZOH010000406.1 GCA_030706565.1 Bacteroidota bacterium
AACATCATGCTTGTCAAGTTTTTCAAGCGTAGCTTTGGCAATTTCCTCAGTACCCGGTGTGTGATAAGGAACAACCCCTACCCCTTTGGGAACCACGATATAGGTTTCAGGATGCATGCCCCAGAGAATCTTGTTCAGGGTGTCTTCCTGCTTGTAGATTGGCGACTGGCTCAAGGCAACCAGCTCATTGGGATGAGTATGAATAATTACTTTGTAAGGAGATTTGCGTTGAGCCATCAGTTGATGAATGGCCAGATGGCTGGGAAGTTCGGATGTAGGCCTGAAACTGGCAGTATTCTTCTCGTTCTGGGAGATGATATGATATTGGTTTCCCCGTTCTGAAATCCGGATCAAGGCAGCATTTTTCAGGGGATTTTTTGCCAAATCACGCATCCTTTTGCCTGTTCCGGTTACAAAGAAATAACTTCCGGCCAGTTCAGGATAGGTCTCTGACAAGGGAAATAAAGGATAATTCTCCAAATCATCCAGATCTTTAGGAATCAAATGATTGATGTTTACCGAGATATTGCCGGCATTACGTTCTGCCCAGCCTTTCTGCCAAAGGTATTCCGCTAATTCCGCAACTTCGAATATCAGCTTCTTCACCTCAGGGTTTTTTAAAATTGCATTTTTCATCTTAACTATTTTAAATTAAATTTAACATAAAGTTATTATTTCTTTTCAATTATCCATCCATCATGTAAAATTGAGACATTCTTTCAAGTAAGTGTTTTTTGTAACTTATTATTTAGAATGTTCCAAATAAGGCATGTTCCTTGGTATTGCAATAAAGGATGGAATAAATATAAAAATTAAGCCGGTTGGTATATAACTTGCGTTCCAGGTAAAGAACAGGATCTCCTTTTTTGACCTGCAAAAGATCCCCGGTCTTTTCATCGGCCGACAAAGCCCTTAATTTTTGCTCCCCTCCTTTTATTTCAATCTGATAATCCTGGCGCAAAATATTAAAAAGCGAGTTGTTTTCAAATATTTTATCTGCAAACCCGGGCAAATTAATATTGGGAAGCAGGTTTATGTCATAAAACAAAGGTACGTCATTGACTACCCGCAGGCGCTCCAAATACAGGCATTTGGCCTCCAGCTCGCCGGAAGATAAAGGAAAAGGAAAATCTTTGTCCCATTCTTTCATAAAAGGAGGAACCAGTATTTTGGTCTTCACATTGGCCTGGCCCAACGCGTAAGTAACGCCAGCCAAGGAAAGTATACCGATACCATTAGGCATGGCCTGCACAATGCTGCCTTTACCTTTTTGCTTGATGATACAGCCGTCATATAGAAGGGTATCCAGGGCATGCCTGACTGTAGGCCTTGTCAATCCATAAGCTGCGCATAATTCATTTTCCGAAGGCAATAGATCTCCCTCCTTATAAACCCCGTCAACAATATCCTTCCTGAGATTTTCATAAAGTATTCTGTACTGGGGAATATTACTTTCATGCTTTCGCACCTTATGGATACCCTTTCTCATTAAAATTATATTATTCAGATAATTACCTTATTTACCGGTATCTGCTGCAATCCTATAAACAACGAGCTGTTTTAAATTTATGCCAAATAAAAAGTAAAAACTCAATTCGATTTAATTCTTAAAGTTATAAAAAAATACCCACTTGTCCACTGGTACTTTTTCATCATCTTTGGAACAAATTTACATATTACTTACAATTTCCTGGCCGAATTCAGAACATTTAAGTTTTGTAGCCCCTTCCATCAACCTTTCAAAATCGTAAGTTACCCTCTTTTTAAGGATAGACTTCTCCAGTCCCGAAACGATCAGTTCTGCTGCTTCCTTCCATTTCAGGTATTCAAGCATCATCACGCCCGAAAGGATCAACGAGCCGGGGTTTACCTTGTCGAGTCCTGCATATTTAGGGGCGGTGCCATGGGTGGCTTCAAAAATAGCATGACCGGTTTCATAATTAATATTGGCGCCAGGGGCAATACCAATTCCGCCGACAATTGCAGCCAGGGCATCGGAAATATAATCTCCGTTTAAGTTCAGGGTGGCAATAACTGAATATTCGGCTGGCCGGGTCAGGATCTGCTGCAGAAAGGCATCAGCAATCACATCTTTGACGATTATCTTTCCGGAGTCAACGGCCTGCTTCATCTCTTTGTCGGCTGCTTCTATTCCTTTTTCTTTAGCAATCCTGTCGTGCTGCATCCAGGTAAATACCTTGCCGCCAAATTCCCTTTCGGCCAACTCATAACCCCACAATTTGAATTGACCTTCCGTAAATTTCATAATATTCCCTTTATGCACAAAGGTGACAGAAGGTTTCTTGTTTTCAATGGCATATAAAATGGCAGCCCGGATCAGGCGCTCACTGCCTTCTTTAGATACAGGCTTTATCCCGATTGAAGAAGATTCAGGGAACCTGATTTTCTTCACGCCCATTTCATGTCGCAGGAAGGAAATCACCTTTTCCACTTCCGGAGTTCCCTGCATCCATTCAATACCTGCATAAATATCTTCGGTATTCTCTCTGAAAATAACCATATTGGTAGTTGTCGGATCTTTAACCGGTGAAGGAACGCCCTGGTAATAGCGGACGGGGCGAAGGCAGACATATAAATCAAGCTCCTGCCTCAGGGCAACGTTGAGCGAACGTATTCCTCCGCCAACGGGAGTAGTCAGAGGGCCTTTAATAGCCACCATATATTCGCGGATAACGTCCAGAGTTTCTTTAGGCAACCACTCTCCGCTTTGTTTGAAAGCTTTTTCACCGGCAAATACTTCCTTCCAGCATATTTTCCGTTTACCTTGATAGGCCTTCTCCACGGCGGCATCAATAACCAACCTGGTGGCAGCCCAGATATCAGGACCGGTCCCATCACCTTCAATAAAGGGAATAACAGGAAAATCAGGAACATTCAAGGTTCCTTCTTGCATGCTTATTTTAGAGGTTTCCATTAGTTCTTAATCAATTTTAGATGTGAAAAAATCAATTTAAATGCGTCACACAAAATTCCTAGACTTCTTTAAAATATTCAGCCCGGAAATTCTTATGATTGCAGAAAATACTGCGCAATAATGATTGCAAGTATATTTTGACACAAAAGTAAAGAAAATAAATCGAAAATAACAGTTAGAAATAGAATTGAAAGTGAAGGCCGTGCTTTTAAACATGTTAATCCTATAATCCGTCTAATCGGACAAGGCAGAAATTATTGTTTAAAGTGGTTGGAGATGGTTTGAAATGGTTGGAGATGGTTGGAGATGGTTTGAAATGGTTGGAGATGGTTAGAGATGGTTTGAAATGGTTTGAAATGGTTCAAGGGGTTCAAGG
>JAUZOH010000407.1 GCA_030706565.1 Bacteroidota bacterium
GTTGACGGAAATTTACAATAAGAACTGCTTAAATAAAACAAAACCTTATGAAGGCATAGTTGACCTTCTCAATGAGCTGAAACAGCGCAATCTTAAGCTTAGCGTGTTCTCCAATAAAGCCGATGAATTTGTAAAAACAATTATTCAAACCCTTTTACCTGATTATTTTGATGAAGTGGCAGGCTTAACGACCGAAGCCCATAGAAAACCAAATCCTTTTGGCGCCTTGCAAATAAGCAAGAAATTTGATATCCGGCCTGAGAACATGCTTTATCTGGGGGATACAAGTACGGACATGCAAACTGCCAACAATGCAGGCATGTATGCTGTAGGGGTAACCTGGGGATTTAGGGACAGGCAGGAATTGTTGGATAACGGGGCTAAGTTTATATTGGACAAACCAATGGATTTGATGAAGGTTTTATAAATCAGATTGCTGTTCTGATGTTATCGGTCTTGATTCCTTGGGCTTAGAATCTGTTCCGCCACCATGTGTTTCTGTTGCCTGAGCGGAGTCGAAGGTGACTTCGTATTTTATTCGCCGTAGTTTCTAATGGAAACGGATCAAGTAAATGAATTGTTTTCGAATTTTATTGGCCGGTGCGGGAAATGGAACCAACTGTCCGCTGCTTAGCCGGAAAGACTAAAAATACCGGTAGACTTCGCTGATGGTTTTCTCTTTTGACAGGTCATTGGGATGGGTCCCGGGCACACCTTCAGGAACAGGTTCGCCTGTTTTTTTGAAGTAATTTATCCATAGGGGAGAGGTTCGTCCTGTAGAATCTTCAGAAAATCCCGCAGGGGATTTGCAGCAATCCCCTGCGGGAAACGGTTTTAATAACAGTTATCTTTTTGCCTTCTGCAGAAATAATCGCCACATGCGAAAATGAATATTTCCGAAGATTTCCCGTTGTGCCGGTGATGGCCTCTGTAAAAGAGTTGCTCTCGTTTATTTGAAACAGCAGGTCTCCAAGCTTGAATTTGAAATTCTTCCTGGTACATCCCGATGAAAAGATAAAACCCAATAGGATGAGATATGCAATTGATAAGCGTTTCATGAAAATAAATTAATTCTGTTTTTCATAACTGAATAAGTAAATATCGGTTTCCTGCAGGTTGTGTATAATGTGCATGTTCTGCATGATACTTTTGCTGACTTGTGAATTCGATTAAAATCGCATAGGAGAGAGTTCAGAGTTTGCCATGTGTACATATATTTTAATCCTGATGCAAAGTTGCCAAATATTTTTATGCATGAAATACCATGAATATGAGATTCGGGATACCTTATTTATGCGATGGGAGGCAGCAAAATCTTTCCTGTTCAATTCCGTCTCGTTTTCAGCTTGTTGGAAGAGGTGTTTAAGCCTTGCCCGATTGATTGGAACCAAAATTTTGGAGATGAATCTGTAACGGCAGTTAGCCAAGACGCACAGTCCTGTTATTAATCATAAATTTAATCAACCAACAACTCTTTTATGGTCAACTTAACCCGTTCTATTTCACTTTTGGTCAACTGGTCGAGTACTTTTACAATTCGCTGTTTGTCTATAGTCCTGATTTGGTCTAATACAATCCAACCAATTTTATTCTCATGTTTTACTTCAACTCTGGTGGGATATCTTTTGGATTGGCTAGTCATCGGGGCAACAATCACCGTATTTAAATATTTGTTCATTTCGTCGGGCGAAATGATTATGCACGGCCTCGTCTTTTTAATCTCGCTGCCAACTGTCGGGTCAAGATTTACCAATACTATTTGGTATTGATTCAGCTCCATTCTTCAAAGCTTTCGTCTTCAAAGACATCTGACATTAATGCTTTATCGTCCCCGGAATCATGCATTTCCTTAAATGCTTTATCCCATTCTTTCCGTGGAGTGGCCTTGGGTTTTATAATAATATAGTCTTTTTCCAATATCAATTCTACTTTATCCCTGATATTGTATCTTTCCAAAAGAGTTTTGCTTAAACGTATCCCTTTTGAGTTTCCTATGTGTATTACTGATATGTCCATATACAATAAAATGTAATTACAAAGTTATTATAATTATATTGATTTTTCTATAGAAGTTAAGATTTTTTTAATGGGATGAATCCTGAATGAGCAGTTGTGTATTCGTCTAAAATATTGAACAAATCTAAGAATAAAAATACGTTTTATTTGTCAGCCAATCGGAGGGTCGTTAAGGCGATCCTGTGATTTGAATCATCTACTTCAAAATCCTGTTCAAAACGGACAGCCATTCCAGTTTAAACAGGACAATAATTCTGAATAAAATATGAAAAGCGTAAATGCCCGATGGTTTAAATTCCTGCTTTCATATCCACTTTTGTTTCTTTCCATTTCAAGAATTACAGCAACAAGAGATCACACCTGTAATAAATTTCAGGCTATAACCTGATGAATTAAAACGGTCAATTACCCTAAATTAAACTGATAAAATCAACCATGTTTAAGCCATTAAATACATACGGAACCTTTGGGGAACGAAACTACCTGGATTTTTGCCCACTTTATCACTACAGGATCTGACCAGATTAAAAATTTACAGGTGAGGTTAAATGTTTTTAAAAATTACTTTGTTTGAACAAAAAAGTCTATATTTAAATGTGAAAATAATTTTGAGTTTGAGAAGAACTGTTTCGATGTAACTAAAGAACAGATTTAAAACATATGAATCCAGATGAGATCCAAATAAATTATTTTACATGCTATAAATCATATATTTGTAAAAATCATCAGCTATCGCTAACATCTCAATAGCGGCATAATTGTTTTTATTGAGATGTTTGCTGGACTTATAAAAACAAAGTGCGAATTCAAAACCAATTCAATACAAAAACCAAAATTATCATGAAAACAATCATCTCAACCATTTTAATTTCTTTCTTTTTTAATTTATTGACCTTCTCCCAGGAAAATAATAATGATCAACTTTACACATTAAGGGGGAAAATAACTGGCCAAAATTCCGGAAAAGTGATTCTTAAATACGTGGTTTCCAATAAATATAAAAGAGATACTGCCATACTTAGAAATGGTAAATTTATTTTTCAGGGAAATATCAGCGAGCCCAAAGCAGCTGATATTACTATGGGAAATGATTTAAATACTGCCCATATATACATAGAACCTGGCGAAATGAAAATTTCTCTTACAAAAGATAAGTTTAAGGAATTTAAAATGACAGGCTCAAAAACACAGGATGAAGCAAGTGAATATAATTTATTGATAGCTCCCATATCAAAAAAAAGAGATGTTGTTTTTGAAAGATTTGATGCACTTAGAGATAGCCTTTCAAAAA
>JAUZOH010000408.1 GCA_030706565.1 Bacteroidota bacterium
ATGATATGGGTTCCTTATTCGTTTTTTGGCTAAAACAATTATATCCAAAGGATAAAGTACCCAAGGCCAGAAAAATCAATCTATAATTACAGGAACGCATGCTTTTAATAATTAACAATTTCTGCAACAATAGGGAAATGATCTGAGGGGTACTTTTGTTCATAAGAATCGGTCAAAACGCCATATTTGAGAATTTTTATCTGTTTACTTACAAATATGTAATCAATCCTTTCTTTAGCGGGAGGTTCATTAAATTTGAACCCATTAAATGTCCCTAATGGGCCATAAGGCAGTTGCTGGGAAATTTTGTAGGCATCATTAAGCAAGGTCTGCATACAGGCTATTTGTTCGGTTTCAGGAGTAGAATTAAAATCCCCGACGCAGATTGCAGGTATATTTTTTGCAATTTCTTTGATTTTTCTAACCATCAGTTTGGCCGATTGCCTCTGTGCTTCAATGCCTTCATTGTCAAAGTGGACGCAAAAAAAGCAAAATTCTTTATTGGATTGCAGGTCCTTGAATTTACCCCAGGAGCATATTCTTCTGCAATGTTTGGCATCCCAGCCATAAGATGGTTTTTCAGGGGTTTCGCTCAACCAGAAATTACCTGAATCAAGCAACTTAAAGCGTGTTTTCCTGTAAAATATTGCTGAATGTTCACCCTTAATGCCGCCATCACGGCCTTCGCCTATAAAAGCATATTGTTTGAGTTGGGCAATATCGTTCAATTGCTCCATCAGGCCTTCCTCTGTGCCGAAAATATCAAAGTTATGGAATTGAATCAGCCCTTTTACCTGATCTTTTCTGTTAGTCCAGCTGTTGATGCCATCATTGGAATTTGCATATCTAAGGTTGTATGCAGCTACCAAAATGGAATTCTTGATTTGGGAATTACCTGCAGGCAAAAAAGCCAAAGCAATCAAAAAAAGTAATATTATTTTTTTCATAATTTTATTATAAGATAGTTAGTTTGTTAGTTCTGATCATTCTGATTAATATTGTTAATCCCGCCATTTTACCGGCGCATATTTTAAGGGAAACAGGTAAATGATTCCTCCTGAACTTCAAAATAAGGCATATATTCGAAGTCATTATTCCCTTTGACCATATAATGTAAGGGCTTATCAGCAACTGGTTTAAGGTTTTTGATCAATTTATCAGGGTTTACAGTTAACTTGATATCTTTCGCCTGTCCTTTCATACTGACATAAGCCATCAACAAAGGACCATATTCTAAAGCATAGCGTTCATGGTTTGGATCCTGTTCTTTCCCTGTATATTTAGTCATCTTAAACTTCACTGGCAGGGTAAAAGAGATAGCATCTCCGTTATTCCATTGCCTGTCTATCATAACGTAAGTCCCAGGTTTCCCTTTTGCAATCTTTTTCCCATTCACCATAACCGTCATTTCACAAGCTGCCCAGGATGGAATACGAATCCTGATTTTAGATCCGGTTGGTTTATTAACATTTACGGTTAACAACACTTTGGGATCATAAGGGAAACGGGTATCCATTTTCAATGACATTGTCCCGGTCTTTGTTTCAAATTTGATCGTTGAGGGGGCAAACAGATCGACATACAGTCCATCGTTGGCCACAGAATATATGAATTCCGGTAAAGCACCGATCATCCGGGTTCCCTGGCCTTCGCAGCAGGTACTCATACTGAATGGCTGGTTGTTGTTTAAATCTTTGTGGTCTGCCAGTACGGCATGATAACGGATGCCTTTGTCTCCTACCTGATTGGCAATCAGATTATTATAAATTGATTTTTCTATTTCAGCTACATATTTTTCTTCTTCAGGATTGAGCAAGTGAAAGCGCTGGTTCAGGAAAGCCCAAAAAACGCTGCCGCACAGTTCTCCTGTTGAACGGTGCAGGTAATATGATTTAGGTGGATAGAGGTCCGTTCCTTCACAAATTGCAATTGAACCTCCAACATGTTCCCAGTCGTTGTGGTATAAATCCCAGGCACCTGAAGCTGCATCCAGATATTTTTTTGCGCCGGTAGCCCGGTACAAATCGAGATAAGGCTCAATGGCAGTGATCAGATAATTATGAGGCCTGTCGTAAGGATACAACCAGATGGCTTTCTCTTCTCTTTTGGACAGTTGTTCCATCCAGTAATTTTCCTGGAAATATTGTTGAACCACTTCTATGTCCTTTGGTTTTCCCACCGGTGTAAAATACATCCTGGTACTTGGGATTATTCCCTGGGAACCCTGGCCAGCCCTTCGCAGCATTTCGGGTAGATAGCAGGAGGTGTTGAACCAGTCGTAGAATCCGCGTAAAAGGCCAAAAGCCTTTTTATTACCTGCATATCCGGCTTCAATCAATCCATGTGTAACCCACGATCTGGTATAAGCTCCATATTCTCCTGCAAATATTTTATATTTCGGATAAGCCATGATATAGCCGTCAGGTTCTTTGCATTCGTCAATTACATCAACAATCTGGTTCATTCTGGTTCTTAATTCCGTATTTTCCGTCCAGCGAAGGGTATTGCCTGCACCCATCAGGAATCTTCCGGCTTCCTGTCCGGGCAGGTCAAGAAACCAGAAATTATTTAATCTTTCCGCTATTGGTTTTACCGGCTTTCCTGCTTTCAAGTAGAAATTTCTGACCAGTTCCTCGAAGGTGAAGGAGTTTAGAAGGTAACTGATATTATTTTCCATGGTTTTTTTAAATAGGCCTTCACCCAGTTGAACGCCTCCTTTTGGGGCTTGTGCTTTATAAGCAACGGGCTTCCATTGGTCGGGAGGAATAATGTTGCCGGGATTGTCGGTAACAACACCTTCCCCCTGTGGGCGTTGGGGACGGGTCAGTACGGTTACTCCAAGATTCCCTGACTCTGAATCAGAGGCAGGACAACCTTCAGCAATATCATTGCCGTCTGATAAAACCATAAACTTCGACAAGGCCAGCCGTTGTTGCCTGAGCTGAAGTGCGGTTAACCGCACATACCGTCCGTAGACTTCCTTACCGGAGAAAGTGCAAATGGCATCGTAAGGATCCGGAAAGCTCTCCCTTGTATAGTTTTCATACATGATTGACGTTTTAAAGTCAGGTTCGTCTGAGACTTCAATTTTAAAAAGGGAGGGAAACCCAATTGATTGTACATATCCCCAGGGACTCACTTTAGGCAAAAGTTTAAATCCGTTTATTTTTTTCCTTTCGCCTAAATCAATCTGTACCCACCGGATTTCATTATTCTTTTGTGCCACTTTCGATTCATAGGTAGGAGTGAAGAACCTTGCTACCCGTTCTACGCCCATGCCCGCATCTTTGCGCTCATC
>JAUZOH010000409.1 GCA_030706565.1 Bacteroidota bacterium
ACCAATGCTTCCGGTATTTCTATGCTGAATATTTTGGGAAGAACGGAAATGTCCTTTAAAGTCATAATTGGTTTAATTCCAGGGACAATGGGAACCGTAATTCCCATTTTACGGCATTTTTCCACAAATTCGAAAAAGTATTTGTTGTTAAAGAACATCTGAGTGACTATATAATCGGCGCCTGCATCGACTTTCTCTTTCAGGTGCAGCAGGTCGTTTTCCATGTTGGGCGCCTCATAATGTTTTTCCGGGTATCCGGCTACGCCAACGCAAAAATCGGTAGGAGTGGGGTTCTCCAATTTTTCATCCAGGTAAATGCCCCGGTTCATATTTTTGATTTGCTTAACCAGTTCTGTGGTATGGGCATGGCCGTTTTCCTCGGGGATGAAAGACCGGACGCTTTTGGGCGGATCGCCGCGAAGCGCCAGCAGGTTGTTCATGCCCAGAAAATTGAAGTCGATCAGGGTGTCTTCGGTTTCGTCTCTGTCAAACCCGCCGCAAATGATGTGGGGAACAACAGTCACCTTGTATTTAAATTTGATTGCGGCAGCAATGGCAACGGAACCCGGCCTTTTGCGTATGGTCCTTTTCTCAAGCAACCCGTTTTCAAGCTTTTTATAAACAACTTCCTGCTGATGATAGGTAACATTGATGTTTATGGGATTAAATTCTATCAAAGGATCAATAGCCCTGTATATGCTGTTTATATTTCCCCCTTTTAAGGGAGGTAAAACCTCAAATGAAAATTGCGTTTTGGTCGCATTCTTAAGCTGGTCTATAACTTTCATCAATCTTTTTAATATTATATTTTTATAGTCTGCCTGTATTACTAATAAAAAACAAGAAAAACCTCAGTTCTATTAATAAAAAGTCAGGTATTGACGTTTTTACATTTCAAACAACACAAACTTACATGATTTTTTTTGAATCGCACAGCCCGAATTGATAATTATGGAAAATATCTAAACGGATCCCTTGTATGATGACGATTTGATCATAAAAAGCCGATTTCTGTTTTTTAATTTACTAATTTGATTATGTTTGTTAATACAATTCGTAATTTAGCTCTTCAGAAAAAACTATAAGTACTATGAAAAATTTTATTTTGATTGTATTGGCATTAGTCATTGCAACCGGCCTTTTCGCCCAGGCCCCTTCTAAAAAAGAAGTTGAGACCAAAATTGACAAGGTGACTATATTCCTGAACGGAGCACAAGTCTCACGAAAAGCGAATATACATCTGGTGAAGGGTAAAACCGAATATGTGCTTAAAGGTTTGTCGCCTTATATGAGTCCGCAAAGCCTTCAGGTTAAGATAGGTGCCGATGTAACCATATTGTCCGTCGTACATCAGATTAATCATTTGGTTGAGCAGCAGAAAAAACAGGATATTGAGGAACTTGAAACGAAAAAACAGGCATTGGCCGACCAGATTACACAAGACAGCAGTTTGTTTGCAGTATACAACGAGGAAGAAATCATGCTGGGTAAGAACCAGCAGGTCAGTGGCCTGAATACCGGCTTGAAAGTTGCAGACCTGCGCGAAGCAATTGATTTTCAAAGATCAAGAATGATTGAAGTGAAAAATAAAGAATTTGAATTCACAAAGAAAATCAGGGTTGAACGTAAGGAATTGGATAAGTTAAATCAACAGTTAAAGAGTTTACATATTAACGGGAATCTTGCTACCAGTGATGTTTCTTTAGTTGTAGATTCAAAAATCGAAGTTGATGCCGATATCTTTGCAAGTTATTATGTGGATCATGCAAACTGGTTTCCAACTTATGATTTACGGGCAAAAGACATCAATTCTCCTATTACACTGGCTTATAAAGCCAATATCGTTCAAAACACCGGAGAGGATTGGAAAAATGTCCGTCTGTCACTTTCAAACTCTAATCCCGTTGAAAGTGGGAATAAACCGGTATTAAATCCCTGGTACCTTCGTCAAATTTCATATTCTCCTGTGCGTTATGAGAATGTATATTACAAGTCGGCAGTTGCAATGGTCTCGGGTGTGATCAGCGGGAAAGTTACGGATGGAAATGATGGTTCCCCTTTGCCGGGTACTACTGTTGCTGTGGAAGGATCTTCTGTTGCTACCGTAACCGATGAGCAGGGAAACTATTCGCTTAACCTTCCCTCCGGTGCACAGACATTGACTTTTTCTTTTATAGGTTACGAAACTTATAAAACGCCCATTTCTTCAAAAATTATTAATGCTTCTCTTTTACCCCAAAATCTGCAATTGGATGAAGTAGTAGTGGTCGGATACGGGGTGTCTAAAAAAAAGAGTAAAAATGTTAGAGGTATAAATGCAGCAGCTACCAGGGAAACAATTAATCAAACCAACGTTCAATTTGATATTGAACTGCCTTATTCAATTCCGGCAGATGGAAAAGTTTATTCAGCTGATATTAAGCAGATGGAAATACCTGCAGATTACGAATATTACTGTGCGCCCAAGTTGGATAAGGATGCTTTCCTGACGGCGAAAATTTCGAATTGGGAAGAATATAACCTGCTGGATGGTGAAATGAATTTGTATTTTGAAGGAACTTATGTGGGGAAATCCGTATTGGATGTCCGCAATGTTACGGATACCCTGCAAATATCCCTGGGCCGGGATAAAAATATCGTGGTTACCCGTACCAAACAAAAAGAGTTTTCAAAGAGCCAGTTCCTGGGTAACAATAAAACGGAGATGCGGGCTTTTACTATTGCTGTAAGAAATAAAAAGCAACAACCGGTCAACCTGATTCTTGAAGATCAATTCCCAATATCTACAGATAAAGACATAACAGTCAAGAAAACAGATTATTCAGGAGCTACGATAGATGAACAAACCGGTAAGGTTACCTGGAAGCTGACTTTAAAATCCTCTGAAGAACAAAAAGTTAATTTGGGCTATTCGGTAGAGCATCCTAAAAATAAGCCGGTGGTACTGGAATAATAATGAGAAAATACGGCTTGATTCTTTAAAGGGATTCGGCCCAATGATTATCTTTGGGGAACTAATCATTAAATTTCATATCATGACAACAATAATATGGACTGAAGCTTTAAGTGTTAAAATTGCGTCAATAGATGAACAACATAAAAAATTAATTGATCTGATCAATGATTTTTACAATAATATAATAACTCATTCCGCACAGGAGATGATGAGCGATGTTATCAAAGCATTGAAAGATTATACTTTGTATCATTTTACAGCGGAAGAAAATTATATGAGACAATATGGATATACGGGATTCCCTGGTCATAAGAAAGAGCATGATTATTTTGTCGGTAAGGT
>JAUZOH010000410.1 GCA_030706565.1 Bacteroidota bacterium
ACTGCCCGTCGTCCGTTGGCTCCGTTTTGATCTGGGAAGAACCTCACATCATTTATTTTGCGGAATTATGTTACAGGCATTATCAAGACCAGGCCACTCTTGAAAAATATAAGGACCTGGTGTTTAAAACTGCTGATTTTATGGCTTCCTATGCCTGGTACGAAAAAGAGAAGGACAGGTATGTTTTGGGGCCGGGACTGATTCCTGCACAGGAATGCTTTGATGCAGCTACCACCATCAATCCTCCTTTTGAGCTGGCATACTGGTACTATGGCTTATCGACTGCACAAAGGTGGCGCGAACGATTAAATATGCCCAGGGATGAAAAGTGGGACAGTATTTTGAAAAAGCTTTCAAAACTGGCTCAACTGGATGGTTTATATCTGGGAGCTGAATCTGTGCCCGGAACCTATACTATTCCCCAATATACGACTGATCATCCTGCTGTGCTGGGTGCTTTCGGCATGTTGCCTTATTGCCCTTTGGTCGACTTCTCAACCATGTTGCAGACTTTTAATTATATCTGGTCGAACTGGAAATGGGGGGATACCTGGGGCTGGGATTTCCCTCTTACCGCCATGAGTGCTACCAGGTTGGGCATGCCTGATAAAGCTGTAGATGCCCTATTTATGAATTCACCCAAGAACACTTATTTGTTAAATGGCCACAATTACCAGGATACAAGGTTGAGGTTATATCTGCCCGGGAATGGCGGCCTGTTATCGGCAGTGGCCATGATGTGTGCAGGATATGACGGCTGCAAAACAAATACTCCGGGATTTCCTAAAAACGGGAAATGGAAAGTACGCTGGGAAAATCTAAACCCTTTGCCATAAGATTTATTCATTATTGTTGTTCGTTTTCCCACGGGCGATGGAAGCAAATACCCCCAGGAAGCATAAAATGGCAAAAACACCAAAAATAACCTTTGTCCCCATAATAAAAGCGGGGATATTAGAAGGGGATATTTTGCTTTCCCCAATAAAAATATGAATGATGAGGGTTGCTATGCCCATGCTCATCATCTGGCCGGTTAATCGCATGGTGGCAACGGTGGCAGAGGCTACGCCCAGATATTTTTTCCCTACAGAACTCATGACGGCATTGGTATTGGGAGAGGAGAACATGCCGAAGCCTGTGCCCAAAATGACCAAACAGATGATGATATATGAATTGCTCGTGTTTGCATTGAGTATGGTTAATAATAACAGCCCGACGACAATGATGGACATGCCCACTGAAGCCAGTATGCGTGGATCGTGTTTGTCGGATAATCTGCCTGATTCAGATGCAAATAATGCCATTAAAATGGGCTGGGCTACCAGTATCATCCCTGCTTTCCATGGGGATAAACCTTTCACATACTGTAAATAAAGGCTCAGTACAAAGGACAGGGCAAAGGTAGCCGCATAGTTGATTAACGCGGCCAGGTTTGAAAAGGCAAAAACCCGGTTGTTTTTAAACAAGCGGATGTTTAGTACGGGAAAAGTTATGCGGAGTTCAAAACGGGTGAAAAACAGTAAGCCGGCAAAACCCAAAATAGCAACAATTATGGCCGGCGAATCGGGCAACTTTGAGAATCCTAACATAAAAAAGGTCATGGCCAGGACGTATACAAGAGAACCCTGGAAGTCGAATTTTTCATTTTCTGCTCCCTTCCATTCGGCTTTTATCCAAAAATGTACGGCCAATGCTGAAAATAGGCAGATGGGGACGATCAGTAAAAACAAACTGCGCCAACCCAACATCTGGGTTAGAAATCCTCCCAGAATGGGTGCCAGTGATAATCCCAGATAAACGGCAGTAGTATTGATTCCTATAACTTTTCCCCGTTCTTCTATTGGAAAAGCTGATGTTACAATGGCCATCGTAGTACCAAATATCATTGCACTCCCGATTCCCTGCAATAACCTGAATGATATAAGCGTCATTCCTGATACAGAGAAAGCGCAAAGAATGGAAGAAATGGCAATTACAATGTTTCCGTAAAAAAAAATACGCACCCGGCCAAAAATATCTGCCAGTTTACCTATTGGTACCAGTGAAACTGCTGATGACAGAAGAAAAGACATGGGTATCCAACTCAACGAAACTGCATTCATGGCAAATTCATGTCCGATTTTGGGTAAGGCAATATTGACCGATGCCCCCATAAAAGGTCCTATAAATGAGGCCATCATACTGATAATCAACAACAATTTTCTATTCACTTTCTGCGGAGCAGGGATATTTTCCATGATTTACAGTCGTTTTCTGTCGTTTTTGTTTTATATTTATTTCAATAGGTTTATTTCAGCACTTTGGCTATTATCAATTCCCGGATTCAAATAAAGTACAGAGTTCTCCCTGACAAAAGAATTTTCTGTGCTCCCGGTATCCTTTTCAGCTAATTTTATTTCAATATTTTTAGTTGAATGACCTGCTTTTACGGTGATTTTGCCCGGGGCTTTGGCCAGATGCAGTTTGAGTTCATAACGGTGATGCGGGGTAACGAAATTCCCTTCAGGGCTGGCAATACTGATGATAATTTCTTTTTTTGTTTCCTTGCAGCTGATTTTTGTGAGCGCATAACCGCCTTTCTGGTATTCAAAGCTTTTGCCGTCGTCTTCGTACAGGGCAAAAGAAGAGTTGCCTTCGGGGAACACTTCTAAAGTCAGTGTTTTGACTTCTTTTTCATTCAAATAATTCATGGCCGGCTGAAAAGGAATGATGGAACCACCCTTAACCAGCAGGGGTAACTGGTCTAAAGCGGCTGCATATTCTATGGTTTGTTTGCCCGTATATTTTTTGCCTGTCCAAAAATCAAACCAGGTCCCTTCAGGCAGGTATATTGTTCTGGATTTCTGCCCTTTCTCAACCATCGGTGCCACCATAAAGTTGTTTCCAAAAAGATATTGGTCGTCAATATGATAAACATTGGAGTCATTTTGATATGCCAGCACCAGCGAACGGATTATGGGCATGCCGGTTTTGTACAATTCGTAGGCACTGCTGTAAATGTAAGGGAAGAGCGAATATCTCAGGCGGTCATACTTTATAAAGTTGTTCAAAGCTTCTTTTCCGTAGTTCCAGGGCTCCTTATAACCCGGATGATCCATGCCAAAGACATGGGAAATGGGAGAGAAGAAGCCGAACTGGCACCAGCGGATGTACAGCTCCGGATCGGCATCCTGCTCGAAACCGCCCATGCAATGGGTCCAGTATCCAACCCCGGAAACGCCGATATTGATTCCTGCCCTAATAACCGGGAGGAAA